>NZ_JBBYGR010000062.1:0-34634 GCF_038405005.1 Xanthomonas sp. JL1
ACAGCGGCTACACCGGAGATCCCTTCGCCGAGGGCGTACAGGACATTCTGGGCAAGCATGTCACCGTACAGATTGCCAAGCGCAGCGAGCTGCATACCTTCAAGGTCATGCCCAAGCGCTGGAGTGTCGAACGCAGCTTTGCCTGGCTGGAGAAGAACCGGAGGCTATGGAAGAACTGCGAGCGAAGGCTCAATACCAGCTTGCAGTTCATCCACCTGGCGTTCCTAGCACTGCTGCTCAGGAGATCGTGAACAGGTTCTGAGTCGGTTCGCGGTTGTTGCCGTCTCCCAGCCCCCAGCAGCGCGCATGAGCGACCGCCTGCGCTTCGGTGCCTACGCACCAGCGAACCGCGCGCATGGCCCACGGCTTGATCAGCAAGGTCAACGTTGATCGTTCGGCGAGCTCTTTGCGCGCGGCTCAGTGCCGAACAGCCGCATCTTCCAGATGCAGCCAAGCATGCCGCACGATCCAGCGCGCCTGATCCCAGGGCACCCACAGCATCGGCAGGCATTGGTAGTAGCTTTCCTGCAGCACACGATACAGCTGTGCTTCGGTTGCGCGTGGATAGGCCAGGTAGATGTCGTAGCCGAGGGTCAGCAGCCGGGCGTAATCGGCGAAGGCGTAGCCACCCAGATGTCCTTCGGCGTGGACGTCGCGCCAATAGGCGATCTCCGCGTCGAGATTGACGTGGCGGCGGGTCAAGACGGATGCGCTGTGCATGGGTAGGAATCCGGAATCGAGACTACCCCCTGTGCGGGCACCGTAGCAGCGGCCGGCGCATGCAACCAGCGCGCGACGACGAGCGGTCGTCGCCGCGGCCGCTGCCACGCACCGAGCGATGCCGGCGCATGGCAAAACCAAGACCTCAGTCCCAGTCGGGCGCGATCGCCTTGGGGTTGGCCAGGCGGTGCCCACGGTCGAGTGCGGCGATCTCGCCCATGTCCTGCTAGCTCAGCTGCAGCGTCTGCGCCTTGAGGTTGCTCTCCAGATTCTCTCGCTTGGTCGAAGAGGGGATGACCGAATGGCCCTGCTGCAATGCCCAAGCCAGGGCGACCTGGGCCGGGGTGGCGGCATGACGCGCAGCGATCGCCTGGATCACTGGATACTTGAGCACTTCGCCCACCGCCAACGTCATGTACGAAGTGACATGGATGCCTTGTTCGCGCAGGAAGTCGGTCAAGGCGCGATTCTGCAGATACGGATGCACTTCGATCTGGTTGGTGGCGATGGCGTCGGCGCCCAGGATCCCGATCGCCTGCTTGGTCAGGGCGATGGTGAAGTTGGACACGCCGATCGCGCGGGTCATGCCCTGTTGTTTGGCCTGCGCCAACGCTTCCAGATACTCACGCATCGGCACCTGATCGTTCGGCGATGGCCAATGGATCAATGTCAGATCCACATACGCGGTGCCGAGTTTGCGTAGGCTTTCCTGCAGGCTCGGCAGCAAGGCACCGTCGCCGAACTTGTCGACCCAGATCTTGGTGGTCAGGTACAGCTGATCGCGCACAATGCCGGAAGCTGCGATCGCTTCGCCGACCTGCGCTTGGTTGTCGTAGATCTGCGCGGTATCGACTGCGCGATAGCCCACTTCCAGTGCGTTACGCACTGAGTCGATGACAACCTGGTCTTTAAGGCGAAAGGTGCCGAGGCCGAATGTGGGGACAGTCATTGTGTTCCTTTGGGAATGGGGAATCGCAGGAGCGGCGGTGCGCGGAGCGCAGTGCATGTGGTTAGTCGAGGGCGACGACGGCCTTTCCGAAGTTTTTACCACGCAAGACATCGACCAGGCCCTGCGGGGCGCTGTCCAGGCCGTGCAGGACGTGCTCGCGGTATTGGATCTTGTCCTCGCGCAGCCACTGGCCCATTTCGCGCAGAAACGCAGGCATCAGGCGGATGACATCGTGCTGGATGAAGCCACGCACGGTGAGGCGCTTGCGCAACAGCTGGCCTATGAACTCGGGCAGACGGTCCGGGCCAGGCAGCACTTGCCCACGGCTGTTGTAGGTGGCGATCACGCCGCACACCGGGATGCGTGCGAAGTCGTTGAGCTGCGGCAACACCGCATCGAACACCTTGCCGCCGACGTTTTCGAAATAGATATCGATGCCGTCCGGCGTTGCGGCGCGCAGCTGCTCTGCAAAATCGTCTGCGCGGTGATCCAGTGCCACATCCACGCGCAGCGTGTCGCGCAGGTAACGCACTTTTTCTTCGCCACCGGCAATGGCCACCACGCGCAGACCTTGCAGGCGTGCCAGCTGCGCCACCGTGGCGCCGACCGGGCCGCTGGCCGCAGCCACTACCAGCGTTTCGCCGGATTGTGGCTTGCCGATTTCATGCAGGCCTGCATACGCGGTGAAGCCGGGCATGCCATAGACGCCCAGTGCGGTGCTTGGCGGCAGACCGTCGTCCTGTGGCAACTTGCGTAATGGTGTTTTCGGGGTCAGCAGGCTATGCGTCTGCCAGCCACCAGGCAGTACCAGCAGATCGCCAGGGTGATAGTCGGCGTGATTGGATTCGATCACTTCGCCAACGGTGCCGCCTTCCATGAGGGCGTCGATGGCCACCGGCGCGACATAGGACGGGCCGTCGTCCATGCGTCCGCGCATGTACGGGTCCAGCGACAGGAAGCGATTGCGTACCAGGATCTGATCGTGGCCGGTCGGCGGGACGGCGATGTCTTCGATACGGAAGTTGTCGGCGCTGGGTTCACCCTGCGGGCGCGAGGCCAGCACGATGCGGCGGTTGGTAAGGGATGTCATGGGGAATTCCTCGCAAAGAGGCCGCGCATGCACGGTCGGGTACGCCCAGCCGCCAGAGCGGCTGGGCGAGGGAGGGGTGTAAAAGGCGTCTAGGACACATGCCTGGCTGACAATGCGAACGACAGCCTAGCGATTGCATCACGCCGCTGCCGATGGCTCCGGCGCGCTGGCGCTGTCGAGCTGGGCAATTTGATCGGGACTCAACGCCACGCGTGCAGCCGCCAGTACCTCGTGCAACTGGGTCACGCTGGTGGCGCTGACAATCGGCGCGGTCAAGCCGGGGCGTGCGATCAACCAGGCCAGCGCGATTTGCGCGGGAGTGGCCTTATGCGTCACGGCCAGATCGTCCAGCGCCTGCAGGATACGCAGGCCGCGCGGGTTGACGTATTGCTTGACCACCGACGCACCACGTGCGCTGCTCTTGCCGGCATCGTCGGCGCTGCGATACTTGCCGGTGAGAAACCCGCTCGCCAGCGAGTAGTAACTGATGACGCCAAGCGCGCGCTCGCGCACCAGCGGTTCGAGTTCTGCTTCGTAACCGGCGCGATCGTACAGATTGTATTGCGGTTGCAGGCTTTCGTAGCGTGGCAGCGTGTATTGCTCGGAAATATCCAGCGCATCGCGCAGGCGTGCGGCACTGTAGTTGGACGCGCCAATCGCACGCACCTTGCCTTGTTCGATCAACCGGCCGAATGCGGCCAGCGTGGCTTCCAGCGGAATCGATTCGTCATCTTCATGCGCCTGGTACAGATCGATCACATCGGTCTGCAGACGCGTCAGCGAACCTTCCACCGCCGCAGCGATGTTGTCCGGCGACAGACCGGGGTGCTCGCTCCACTTGGCTACCTTGGTGGCGATCAGCACTTTGTCGCGCTTGCCACTGCGTGCAAGCCAACGACCGATGATGGTTTCCGATTCGCCACCGCGATTGCCGGGTACCCAACCGGAATACGCATCGGCCGTATCGATCAGATTGAAACCGGCATCCACGAACGCATCGAGCAGTGCGAACGAGGTCGCCTCATCGGCGCTCCAGCCGAAGACATTGCCGCCGAAGACGATCGGTTGAACCTGCAGGCCGGAGCGGCCGAGTGAGCGTGGGTGGGACATCGTGGATGCTCCTGATTCGAACGACGCACAGGATAGTCACGCGTACCGATGTTGCGTGTGACATCTGTGTGGATTCAGCGTTCCGCCGATCGTCCTCGGCAGCTCACAGGATCTGAACATGTCGCCGATGGCGCGCGCCACAACGCGCCCTGTGCCGCCCAGCTGCGGGCACACGGCATGCCCCGGAGCACATGTTAGGCTCGCGCTACTTTTCCCCGAGGAGGGCGCTGCGATGATCCGCAACAAGCTGGCCTGTGCATGTGTGATGAGTGTGGTGGTGGCGATGAGCATCCCTGTGGCGATGGCCGTGAAGCCTGCCGATAGCGCAACGTTGCCGGCGCCCGATACCGCGTTGCAGGTGGCCATCAACGGCAACTGGCGCGACCGTGTGTACGTGCAGCGCGACCAGTACCGTCACCCCGGCCAGACGCTGGCGTTCTTCGGCATCAAGCCGACCCAGACAGTTATCGAGATCACTCCCGGCGGTGGTTGGTATTCGGAAATCCTGGCGCCGTATCTGCGCGAGAAGGGCAAGTATGTGGCGGCAGTGGTCGACCCCGCGTCGGCGCCCGAAGGCCGTAGCCACGATTACGCACAGCGCGCGCGCGATGACCTAGAAAAGAAATTCCAGGCCAAACCGGAGGTCTATGGCAAACCTTCGTTCGTGTCGTATGTGCCGACGTCGCCGTCCTTCGGTGTGGACAACTCGGCTGATCTGGTGCTGACCTTCCGCAACGTGCACAACTGGCGCATGGCCGGCAATGCCGAGGCGATGTTTGCTGGCTTCTACAAAGTGCTTAAGCCCGGCGGCGTGCTCGGCGTAGTCGAACATCGCGCCAATTCCGATGTGCCGGCCGACGACAAGAGTGGCTACGTTGGCCAGGCACAGGTGATTGCAATGGCCAAAGCCGCCGGTTTCACGCTGGTCGGCAAGAGCGAGGTCAACGCCAACCCGCGCGACACCAAGGATTACCCGGGTGGTGTATGGACGCTGCCGCCGAGCAACAGCCATGACAAGGCCGACGATGCCAAGTACAAGGCGATCGGTGAAAGCGACCGCATGACCTTGAAGTTCGTCAAGCGCTAAGGCAGTGCTGCATGCCGGCGCGTTGCGCGTGTCGGCATGCAGATCTCTGAAATCATCGGGGCTTGGGCAGCGCGTCGCGCAACAGGATTGGCATGTTGGTGTTGTTGAACAAACCCTACGGCGTGCTGTCGCAATTCAGCGACCGCTCGCAGCCGCCCAAGCGCACGCTGGCCGAGTTCGGCCTGCCGCCCGATGTGTATGCGGCTGGCCGTCTGGATCACGACAGCGAAGGCTTGTTGTTGCTGACCGACGATGGCGCATTGGCGCATCGTGTGACCGACCCACGCCACAAGCAGCCCAAGACCTACTGGGTGCAGGTGGAAGGAGAACCGCAAGCCGGGCAACTGCAGGCCTTGCGCGACGGAGTGGTGCTCAACGATGGCCCGACCCGGACGGCACAGGTGCGCAGCCTCGATCCGGCACCGCCGCTGTGGCCGCGCGAGCCACCGGTGCGCGTACGCAAGACCGTGCCCGATGCCTGGCTGGAACTACGGATCACCGAGGGCCGCAACCGTCAGGTACGGCGCATGACTGCAGCGGTGGGCTTGCCGACCTTGCGCCTGGTGCGCGTAGCCATTGGCGATTGGCGGCTGGACATGCTTGCGCCCGGGCAGTGGCGCGTTGAAGAAACGGCGAGCGCACCGCCGAGCCGGAGTCGGCGCTGAGTTGTTGCTTCTATCGTTTGTATGGCCAACGCGATACTGCGCTATGGCGTTGAGCGGCTAGCAAAAACGATCGCTGCGTTGTACGGCGAGATAGCCGGTGCCCGTGACCGGGAAATGTTCTGTGCCTACACCATGTTGCGTTTGAGCCACTCAGGGCTGACGGTTGCTCGGAACATTCTGATCGGCGCTTCATCGCATGATGCGGACGACACGTAGAGCGATGTAGCAGCCGTTGACACCAATGCACCCAATTGCACGCATGTCAGAAACGACGACGCCACGGCGCAAGACCATGGCGTTGGGGATTGCTTGGAGCGTTGGCTTATTCGATGCCGTCGCTCGCGTCGCTCGGGGTCACCGCACCGCGACGCTGGTAGGCCGCGCGACGTGCGTTGGCATTGCTGGCGTGCTCGCGATCCAGGCGATGCACGTTACCGCCAAGCACCTGCTGATCGCGCTGACGCTTGCGGTACACCGCGTAGCCGATCAGGCCCAGGCCTGCGACCGCCGCGGCAACCGTCACGGCCGGATTGCGCTTGACCAGCTTGCTGGCCGCCTTGCCACCCTTACGCACTGCACCGAGTGCGACGCCGGTCTTGAGCCATTCGCTCGCGCTCGGGCCGAAATGACGCAGGCTGCTGCCGGCGTGGCGTGCCTGATCGCCCGCATTGGACGCGGCATGACGCAACTGGTCGCCTGCAGTGCCGGCCAATTCCAGGGCACGCTCCAGGGCGCGTTCAGTGATCACAGTCAGCTTGCTCATCGGAGGCGTTTCCTTTCTGAGTACGTGATCTGCAGTCTGTGCGCTGATGCGTATAGGCGGCGTTAGCGGGGCTGGGTGCCGTTTGGCTTACGGTTAGGTAGGCCGCGGCGCAGCGGATGTCGAGCACCGGTCTGTTTCACCGCCGCCGCGGGTCGGTGCGTTTCAGGTGCCGCGTGGTTTTGCTCTGTGGGTTGCTGCAGCGGTCCAAGGGTCATCTGGCCACGGATGCCTCGGATACCGTCCCTTCATCTCTTTTTTAACGTCCGGATACGTATTCGCCCAGAAGCTCTTCAGGTCCTGGGTCACCTGCAACGGGTGCCCGCCCGGGGACAGCAGGTGCAAGGTCAACAGGATACGGTCGTCGGCGATGCGTGGGGTCTCTGCCAGGCCGAACAGTTCCTGCAGTTTGACCGCCAGCACTGGCGGCAGCGGTTGGCCGGTGTGGTCGAGGGCGTAGCTGATCTGCCGTTCCATTCCCGATGGCACGCTGATGCGGGTGGGGGCGTGGCGGTCGATGGCCTGGCGGCGCTCCCACGGCAATGCGGCCTTGAGCGCTTCGCCCAGGCTGGCTTCGTCCAGTGCGTCCAGGCGGGTCTTGCCGGCGAAGGCCGGGCGCAGCCAGCTGTCCAGCGTCTCCAGCAGCGCGGTGTCGGAGAGATCGGGTAAGGCGAGTTCCGGCATCCACACGCGCAGCGACTGCACGCGGGAGCGCCATTGCTGCAGTGTGTCCGTCCACGGCAGGGCGTCCAGGCCGAGTTGGCGCACCGCGTCGGTCAGCGCGGCGGCGGCGTGTGCCGGATCGATGCGGCCAGCCGGGCGGCTGTCGAGCACGATGCGGTCGAAGCTGGATTGGCGGCGGGCGACCAACGCACGCTTGTCTGCATCCCACTGCACCAGGTCCTGCTGCACGAAGCGCTCGGGCAGGCTGCGGCGCAAGTAGGCTTCGTCCACCGGGGCGGCGCGCAGCAGCAAAGCGTCCTTGGCCTCGTAGCGCAGTTCGCTGGCAACCAGCCACGGTTCGCCGCGCAGATCGCTGTGGTCGAACAGGCGCGCGCTGCGGCCATTGGCGAGCAGGTAGCGCAACGGGTCGGCAGGGTGGCGTGCGGCGATGCGGTCCGGGAAGGCGTGCGACAGCAGCTCGCCGAGCGCGTGCGCCTCCACGCTGGAGGGCGGGGCGCTATCGCAGCGCAGCCGGCGGCGCCATTGTTTGGCGGCGCTGTCGATCGCGGCCAGGCCACCGCGGTTGGCATCGGCGGCGCTGCGGCCGTGACGGAACGCCGCTAGCGCCCGCCAACGCGCGGCCAGCCCATCGCCGCCCTGACGCAGCGGGTCGCGCGCTTCCAGCAGCGCGGCCAGGTCGCAGGCCAGCGCCACACGCGGCGCATCGCCGGCCTGCGCCAGCATCGCGGCCAGGCGCGGGTGCGTGCCCAGCGCGAGCATGCGCCGGCCGAGTGCGGTGATGCCGCCGCTTGCGGTGAGCGCGCCCAGCCGCTGCAGCAGCGCGTGCGCGGCCGCCAGTGCGCCACTGGGCGGCGCATCGACAAAGCGCAGTGCGCTGTTGCCCCAGGCCGCCAGTTCCAGTGCCAGGCCGGCCAGTTCCACTTGCGTGATTTCGGCACGGCGCTGTGGTTCCAGCCGTTGCGATTGCGGCCACAGCCGGTAGGCCCAGCCGCTGGCCACACGCCCGGCACGGCCGGCGCGCTGGTCGGCCGAGGCCTGCGCAATGGCGGCGACGTCCAACCGCGAAAAGCCGCTGTTGGGATCGTAGTGCGGCTCGCGCGCCAGCCCGCTGTCGATCACCACGCGCACGCCGGGCAAGGTGACCGACGATTCGGCCACATTGGTGGCCAGCACAACGCGTCGGCGGCCTTGCGGGTCGGGCTGCAGTACCTGGCTTTGCGCCTCCACCGACAGCTCGCCGTGCAGCGGCAGCACTTGCACCGCCGGGTCCAGCACATCCTGCAGTGCGCTGTGCACGCGCGTGATTTCGCGGTGTGCGGGCAGAAACACCAGCACGTCGCCGGGATGTGTGGACAAGGCGTGCTCCACCGCGCGCCGCGTCTGCGGCTCCAGCGCTTCGTCGCGGCGCGCGGGGAAATGCGCAATCTCCACCGGGAAACTGCGCCCGGCACTGCTCAGGCGCGGAGCCTCCAGAAAGCCGGCCAGGCGCTCACCATCGAGCGTGGCCGACATCGCCACGATGCGCAGGTCTTCGCGCACCTGCGACTGCACATCCAGTGCCAGCGCCAGGCCGAGGTCGCCGGCCAGATGGCGTTCGTGGAATTCGTCGAACAGCAGCACGCCGACGCTGTCCAGCATCGGGTCGTCCTGGATCAGCCGGGTCAGGATGCCTTCGGTGACGACTTCAATGCGGGTGCGCGCCGATGTCTTGTTCTCGAAGCGGATGCGGTAGCCCACCATTTCGCCGACCGGCTCGCCGAGCTGGCGCGCCATGAACTGCGCCGCGCTGCGGGCCGCCACGCGGCGCGGCTCCAGCATCACGATCTTGCGACCGGCCAACCATGGCGCCTCCAGCAGCGCCAACGGCACCTGGGTGGTCTTGCCGGCGCCGGGCGGCGCTTCCAGCACCAGCCGCGGATGCGTGGCGAGACTGTCGCGAATCTGCGGCAACAACGGGGATATCGGAAAAACGAGGTCGGTCATGCGCGGGAAGGATACGGGCTGCGCAACGCTGCGGCGACGATGTGGCGGGGTGGCAACACGGGCCATGTGAGGTGCGCATCGCCGCCATCAGTGGATCGATACGCCTGCGTCAGGCCGATGCAGTGCAGGCTGTGTGTGCAGTGTCATCAATTCACCTCCGTGTGTGCATGGCACGAGCGTATCGCTCGCGGCATGGAATTTGCGTTACGCGCTACGATGAGCGGATGTGCACTCCACAGCACCGCGATTGATCTAGCAGCGGTCGTTTAGATGAAGTCACATAAAGCTGGCGAATCAGATGCAACTGATGCATCGCTTTCATCCTGCAGCCAATGCGCAGAGCTGAAGCTCTGCAGTTGATCTATTGCACTGTTTAACATTCCAAGCAGCCGGGATTCGAGTCAAAGCTTCATCTAGATGTAGTCCAAAGCACGACTGGTCGAGTGCGCGGCGCCCTCACCGCTCGCGGGACACGCCGTAAATCCGTCCCTGGAGGCTCGATGGCGGCATCCATGCCGCCAACGGTCCTGCGATGGGCGAGGACGCTGCGCCAGAATGTATCGGGTGACTTTGTTGACGGGTGAACACACGTCACCAGACAGTTTGCTGGTGGTTTGTTGAAGCAGCAGGACGCCGCGTCGTGGTGTCCTCAGACCGGCCGAATCAGGTCGATCTGATCACCCAGGCTTCAACCGGCTTCGCGCATCCGGGAGGTCAGGCCTTTGAGAAAGGCGCGCAGCAGTTGGTCGCCGCAGGGGCGGAAGTTCTTGTGGCCGGGTTGGCGGAACAGCGCGGAGAGTTCCGGCTTGGACAGCGGGAAGCCGGCGCTGGCGAAGATGGCGTGCATGTCGACGTCCTTCAGTTCGAAGGCCACGCGCAGCTTCTTCAACACCAGGTTGTTGCCGACGCGGGTTTCCAGCGGGCGGACCGGTTGGCTCTCGTCGCGGCCGCGGAAGCGCAGCACCAGGCCGTCGAGAAAGCGCGCCAGCATCGCATCGGTGCAGGGCTCGAAACCAGGCGCGTCTTCCTTTTTCAGCCAGGCCTGTACCTGCGCCTTGTCGAGCGCGAACTCGGGGTCGGCCAGGTGGGTGATGTCCACCACCTTGTCGTCGCTGAGGTCGAGCATGTAGCGGATGCTGCGCAGTACATCGTTGTGGATCATGACCGTTCCGGTGCCCCGGCCTGTCGCCGGAAAGCGGCCATTCTACGGAGCTTGAGTGAAACCGACCTGACACCGTGCGCAGCGAGTCCCTCGCGCCGGCGTGCGGTGCAAGCGCAGACCGTCATGCAGATGGCCGCGGGCTGCCTGCGCAGCGGCGTGGCCACGCACAGCGCTCAGCTGCCGCGCTACGTTCTGTTAGCCGGGTAAAAAAAACGGCTCCAGTCGCGATCAGGCAATCGGGACAGCCCGTCGCGGCTGAAGCCGCTCCTACATGGAATGCGATCTGCGCCCTGTAGGATGTAGGACGCTGGATTACGCTTTTGCAGCCGCCAGGTCTTCGACCCAGAAGCGTCCGTTGGGATAGCTGAACTCCGCAATCGAGGCGGCATGCATTTCCGCGGAGAAACCCGGCACGTCCGGCGCCAGGTAGCGGCCGTGCCGGATGCGCACCGGGTCCAGGAAGTGCTGGTGCAGATGATCGACGAATTCGATGGCGCGGTCTTCCATCTGGCCGGTGATGGCGACGAAGTCGGCCATGGCCAGGTGCTGCACCAGTTCGCACAGGCCCACGCCGCCGGCATGCGGGAACACGCGCACGTTGAACTTGGCGGCCAGCAGCAGGATGGCAAGGTTCTCGTTGACCCCGCCCACGCGCGCGGCATCGATCTGGATCAGGTCCACCGCGCCGGCCTGCAACAGTTGCTTGAACACCACCCGGTTCTGGGTGTGCTCGCCGGTGGAGACCGGCACCGGGGTGATGCCCTGGCGGATGGCGGCATGGCCGAGCACATCGTCCGGGCTGGTGGGTTCTTCGATCCAGGCGATGTCGAATTCGGCCAGCTGGCGCATCCAGTCGATCGCCGGGCCCACGTCCCAGCGCTGATTGGCATCGACCGCCATCGCGATATCCGGGCCGATGGCTTCGCGCGCCAGGCGGCAACGGCGGATGTCGTCCTGCACGTTGGCGCCAACCTTGAGCTTGATGGTGCGGAAGCCGTCGGCCACCGCTTCCTTGGCCAGTCGCACCAGCTTCTCGTCCGAGTAGCCGAGCCAGCCGGGCGAGGTGGTGTAGGCCGGGTAGCCTTGCTCGATCAACTGCGCGATGCGTTGCTCACGCTGCGGTTGCGCATCGCGCAGGATGGCCAGCGCTTCTTCGCGGGTGAGCGCGTCGCTGAGATAGCGCAAGTCGATGGTGTCGACCAACTGCTCGGGCGTGAGTTCGGCAATGAAGCGCCACAGCGGCTTGTTCGCGGCGCGCGCAGCCAGGTCCCACGCAGCGTTGATCACCGCGCCGATGGCCATGTGCATGACGCCCTTTTCCGGGCCGAGCCAGCGCAGCTGCGAATCGTTGGTGAGCCGACGCGCGAACGCGCCCAGATCGGCGATGACGTCTTCCACCCGCAGGCCGAGCACATGCTCGGCCAGCGCCGCCACCGCTGCGGTCTGCACGTCGTTGCCGCGGCCGATGGTGAACACCAGGCCGTAACCGGCCAGGTCATCGGCAGCATCGGTGCGCAGCACGACGTAGGCCGCCGAGTAATCGGGATCGGGATTCATCGCGTCCGACCCATCCAGCTCGCGCGAGGTGGGGAAGCGGACGTCGTGGGTATCGAGGGCGACGATGGTGCTCATGAAAGTCCTGGCGGTGGAAGGCGGGAAATGGAAAGCGGGATATCAAACGGGTGAAAGAAGTGGCTGGAAGAACTTAAGTGACGAAGACCTGCGTGAGCGGAGAGGTGCGCTTAAGACCCTCTCCCACCGGAAGAGCGGTTGGGGTGAGGGTACGAACGCGTAGCGCCTGATGTGTAGAGATGCCGCAGTGACTCATGCGCTTGCAACTCAGCCCAATGAATCGATTGCACGATCAACGGTGTATTGCGATCGACGCGTTACAACTTGCGCGACTCCGTGGCTAGGTATCCTCACCCCAACCCCCGCTCCGCACCCCGGCCCGCGCCAGCAGCGCGGGCGCTCAAGGCACCCGCGCCAATGGCGCGCAAACCGTGCCTTGGCGCCCCGAGGGGAGAGGGGCTTTGCGTTGTCGCGCGATTCGAGTTGCGTGAGTCCTTCGGCTTTCGCGCAAGAAAAATGCTTAGCGGTGGACGCAATGCACTGCAGTACGACGTCAATTCTTCCAGGCGTAAACCCTCAATCCTCAACCCCCATCCCGCGGATGCGCCACCACCGGCTGGCGCTGGCGACCCAGGCCTTCGATCTCCAGTTCCATCACATCGCCTGGTTTGAGGTAGACCGGCGGCTTCTGGCCCAGGCCCACGCCCGGCGGGGTGCCGGTGCTGATCACATCGCCCGGCATCAATGTCATGTAGCGGCTGATGTGGCTGACCAGTTCGGCCACGCCGAACACCATCGTGCGCGTGCTGCCGTTCTGGTAGCGGTGGCCGTTGACCTCCAGCCACATCGACAGGTTCTGCGGGTCGGCGATTTCGTCGCGCGTCACCAGCCACGGGCCGATCGGTCCGAAGGTGTCGGCGCTCTTGCCCTTGACCCACTGGCCGCCGTGTTCGAGCTGGAATTCGCGTTCGGACAGATCGTTGATCACCGCGTAGCCAGCCACATGATTCAGCGCTTCATCCACCGATACATCGCGCGCCACATCGCCGATCACCACACCCAGCTCCACTTCCCAGTCGCTCTTCACTGACCCGCGCGGGATGATCACCGTGTCGTTGGGGCCACACACCGCAGTGGTGGCTTTCATGAAAAGAATCGGCATCTTGGGCACTTCCATGCCCGATTCGGCAGCGTGGTCGGCATAGTTCAAACCCACGCAGATGAATTTTCCGATGCGACCGACCGCTGCGCCGTAACGCACATCGCCTTCGATCAACGGCAGCGTGGCGACGTCCAGTACGCGTAGTTTTTCCAGGCCGGCGTTGGTGATGTGCTGGCCGGCCACATCGTCGATCACACCGCTGAGGTCGCGGATGCGGCCTTCGCTGTCGATCAGGCCAGGGCGTTCGTGGCCTTCGGCGCCAATGCGTACGAGTTTCATGCGGTCTTCCTTTGCAGGTGAGGAGTGAAGCGGCTAGCAAACCTAGCGCGCATGTGTCTTGCTGGGTAAGGACGGTGTGCTCACATCGAAGCGGATGCGCGCGATAGATCGCATCACACCATTGCTGCGCCCACGTGTGTGGCGGGCGGCAGCATGCGTCGTTGCGGGACTCAGTTGGACCAGCCGCCATCGATGATGTGGGTCTGGCCGGTGGTGAACGATGATTCGTCCGAGGCCAGGTACACCACCAGCTGCGCAATCTCGCGCGGGTCGCCCAGGCGGCCCATCGGCTGGCGGTCGGTGAAGCTCTTCCACACCGCTTGTTCGTCACCGCCCAGGGCCTTGACGCGCTCACCCAGCGACGGCGTCTTGATGGTGCCCGGGCAGATCGCATTGCAACGCACGCCCCGCGCCACGTAGTCAGCGGCGATTGCCTTGCTCAGGCCGATCACTGCGGCCTTGGTCACGCCGTAGACGAAGCGGTTCGGCACCCCCTTGATGCTGGAGGCAACCGAGGACATGTTGATGATGCTGCCGCGGCCGCGTTCGAGCATGGCCGGCAACACCGCCTTGCAGGTGTAGTACATCGCGTCGATATTGATCGAGAACGAGCGGCGCCAGGCCGGTTCGTCGCACTCGAGAATGCTGCCCTGATGCACGAAGCCGGCGCAGTTGAACAGTACGTCGAATGGCCCGTGTGCCTGGATCAATGCGGTAATCGCGGCAGCGTCGGTGACGTCGAGCAGGTGCGTCGTGATGGCATCCGATTCGGCGGCCAGCGCCTGCAACGCAGCGGCGTCGATGTCGGTGGCAATCACCTGTGCACCGGCGCGTGCGCAGGCCAGTGCACTTTCGCGCCCGATGCCGGCGCCGGCGGCGGTAATCAGGCAGCGCTTGCCCTGCAGGCGGGTGTTGGGTGTGGTGAAGATCGAGACAGTCATAGTGATGAGGTTCCGTAGGTGGGGGCCGCCGGCCGTGGCAGACGATAGAACGTGCGTGCGTTGTCGCCGAAGATGGCTGCCGCGTGCTCGGCGGCATGCCGGGTGACGAGTTGCTGTGCGAGTGCAAACCAGTGCGCGTAATCGGCGCGCAAGCTCAGCACGGGCCAATCACTGCCCCACAGCAGCCGCTGCGGGCCGAAACGGGCGAACAGGTGCGCGACGTACGGCTCCAGCGCGTCCACGCCAGCGCCGCGCGCGGCTTCGGTCAGCAAGCCGGAGAGTTTGCAATGCACATTGGGATGCTGCGCCAGAACAGCCATGCTGGCAGCCCAGGCGACGAACTCGCCAGTGGCAATCTGCGGCTTGCCACCGTGATCGACCACCACGCGCAACCCCGGATGGCGCTTCAAGCGCGCCTGCAGTGCCGGTACATGCGCGGCGCGGATCAAGGCGTCAAAGGCCAGATCGTGCGCAAGTAGTGCATCGAAGGCGGCATCCAGCGCGGGATCGGCTAGCCAGTGCACGTCGGCGATGTCCTGCACCATCGGGCGCAGACCCTTGAGCACGCCGCCGCCGGCACGCACCAATGCGCCGATGCGTGCTGCGGCATCGGGCGCAGCAAAATCGACCCAACCGACGACGCCGGCAATGCGCGCATCGTCGCGGGCCAGCTCGAACAGGTAACAGGTTTCTGCCTCGGTGGCGGCAGCCTGCACCACCACGACGCGATCGACATCGGCGGCGTCCAGCGCAGCGCCAATGTCATCCGGACCGAAGTCGCGGTACAGCGGCGCCAGTTCGGGCGTCAGCCAGTGATAATCGCCACGGGCCAGGCGCCAGAAATGCAGGTGCGCGTCGACCCGGCTCACGGGGTGGGCAACTCCGCTGCGAGCAGGCCCTCATCGCGCAGGCGTTGCCACAGTGCGGATGGCACCGGGGCCGCAAGCCGCGTGGCCGCCGATTGCACTTCGGCCACGGTACGCATGCCGGCCACCACCGTGGTCACCGCCGGATGCGCCAGCGGGAACTGCAAGGCGGCCGCGCCGATATCCAACCCGAACGCCGCGCAGGCCGCGTACAGCCGCTGCGCATGCCGCAGCGTGGCGGTATCGACCGGGGCGTAGTTGTAGGTGGCGCCGGGGCCGCGTGCGTCGCTGAGCAGGCCGGAGCTGTACGGGCCAGCCGACAGGATCGCCACATTGCGTTGCTGCGCCTGCTCCAGCAGCGCGCGCGCGCCGTGCTGTTCCAGCAGGGTGTAGCGGCCGGCCAGCATCACGCAGTCGAGCGGAAAACGCGGCAATACCTCCAGGGCCACATCCTGCTCGTTGACGCCCAACCCGATCGCACCGCACGCGCCGGCCGCCTTCAGCTCCGCCATCGCCGGCAAGGCCTCCTCCAAGGCCTGGCGCAGCACGTGGGCGTGGTTGTCGCCGTGGGTCAGCGTACCGATGTCGTGCAGCAGCAACACGTCGATGTAGTCGGTGCCCAGGCGTTCCAGGCTGGAGGCGAACGCACGCCGCACACCATCGGCGCTGTAATCGAACGCGGCGCGCCGCCCGGCCACTGCAAAGCCGTCGCGGCCGGCAACAGCCTGGGCGTCGTCGTAGACGCAGCGGCCGACCTTGGTCGACAGCGTGTAGTCCGCGCGCGGTATTCCGGCCAGGCCTCGGCCCAGGCGCGCTTCGCTCAGCCCATAGCCGTAGTAGGGCGCGCTATCGAAATGACGGATGCCGGCTTCGAACGCGCCTGCGACCGCGGCCAGTGCGTCTGCCTCATCCACTTCCGTATACAGGTTGCCGATCGGCGCGGCGCCGAAGCCCAGCGTTGACAGCTGTACGTCGGTGCTGCCGAGACGCTGCCGTACCACGCCGCTCACGTGCGCTGCTCCGCAAGCAGGGCGGAAGCGCAGCACGCATGTTGGGAATCTGGAGAGCAGGGGCTGAGCATCACAACGTCCACCAGCCAGCAGGTGCCCGGCTGTTCGCATATGAATATGGCAATCATCAATGAACAGATCACGCTGCAGTGCAGCATTGCCGTCCTGCGGGAGTTTGTGCAGACGCGCATCGCTATGTCGAATTCCTCAAGCGGCATCACCAGTTCCTATAACGCCGCGTCTGCGGTTGCGGGCATGACGGCCGCTAGATACCTGTGAAATTGATGCAACCCAGACACGACACGGCGGGACTTGGTCAAGGGGCTGGCTGCAAGCGCGCTGGCCGCACCGCTGGCTGCCGCGGCGCAGGCGCAGACCACACAGTGCGCACGCACACCGCAGTGGGCGCGCGGTGTGGAGGGGCAGCGCAAGGCGGATCTGGGCAACGGCACCTATCTCAATCCCATTGTGGCCGACGATCACCCCGATCCCACCATCCTCAAGGATGGCGACGACGACTACATGACGTTTTCGTCGTTCTTTTCCTACCCTGGCATCGTGCTGTGGCATTCCACCGATCTGGTCAACTGGACCCCGATCGGCCCGGCATTGCGCCAGGAGCTGGGCACGATCTGGGGGCTGAATCTGTGCAAGCACCACGATCGCTACTACATCCACATCCCGGCCAATCCGGACGACATGGGCTGGTCGATCTTCGTGATCTGGGCCGACGACATCCGCGGGCCGTGGAGTGCGCCGATCGACCTGAAGATCGCCGGCTGCATCGACCCCGGCCACGTGGTGGGCGAGGACGGCAAGCACTATCTGTTCGTCGACGGCATCCGCAAGGTGCGCCTGCGCGACGACGGCCTGGCCACCGATGGGCAGCTGGAACCGGCCTACGCGCCGTGGCGCTATCCCGACCAAAACTCCGCGCCCGAAGGCCACAAGCTGACCTGGCACGACGGCTGGCTGTATCTGGTCACCGCCGTCGCCGGCACCGCCGGCCCGGTGACCGGGCACATGGTCATCGCCGCACGTTCGCGTTTGGTGCACGGGCCGTGGGAGTACTGCCCGCGCAATCCGCTGGTGCGCACTCAATCCGAGCAGGAGCCGTGGTGGTCGCGCGGGCATGCCACGCTGGTGGAATGGCCGCGTGGCGACCGGTGGATGGTCTATCACGCTTACGAAAACCGCTTCCGCATGCTGGGCCGGCAGACGCTGCTGGTCCGGATTCCATCACAACATGTTCGGCGGTTTTCTGAGCCTGCAGCTTGGCGTGTATGCCGCACGACAAGGCGAAGTGGTATTGCGCGAGTTCCGCTATCGCGCGCTGGCGTAAGTACGCCTCACGCCACACAGCGCGACAGTCAAACGGCGAGGCCCGGGGGACCTCCCCCTCAGGCGTGACAGCGACCATCAGCACATCGCGCAGTGTCAGCGGACTACGGACGGAGCGAAGAACCCGATCTCCGTTGCGACATGTCGATTCCGCGCACGGGGCGTTTCTATCTGACAGCTCCACAGTCGCTAGCGGTCGCAGTTAACCACAGCAGTAGCAGACGTTGCCCTGACCCAGGTCGCCGCTGAATTCCGGACACTCGGCTTTGCAGGCCCACGCACGACGCGACTCGACGTTCGGCTGTGCGTTATCGACCGCCATCACCTGGAAGGCACCGAACCCGGTGCTTGCCAGAAAGGTCGCCGCCATCAACGCACTGCGCAAGCTTCGCCAACGCTTCTTCATGCATTGGCACCATCCGCTCGCTGCATCAGCCCGACATCAGCATGGACCGCGAAGCGCTACTGCTCAGCGAAGAACGTGTGCAGGTGGATTACGTGTTCACCAATCACAGCGAGCGCGACCTGAGCGTGCCGGTGGCGTTCCCGATGCCGCCGATGCATTTCGGCATGGCCAATCACAATGCGCTGACCGATTTCAAACCCTGGGCCGATGGCAAGCCGGTCGCCACCACGCGCAAGCTGGTGGTGCTGTTGGATGACGGCAGCGATATCTCCACGGCATTCGCCGCCACCGGCTGGACCCAGGACGATGTCGCTGCCTTCACCGAATCGTCCACGCCGCCGAAAGGGCGCAAGCCGCTGCCCGTGCGCTGGGTCGATGGCGATGGACAACCGCGCTTGACGCTCAACGCGTATTTCGTCTGGCGGCAGAAATGTCCTGCAAGAATACGTCGCGAGCAGCGGTCAGGTGGACGCGGACGGCGCGCTCAGAACCGCAGTGGACGCGTGGTACATGGCGTTTCGAGCACCGGCCGCGCCCGCCTGGCGGTGAGCGCAGTCGTTTTGTTAGCCGCTCTTCGTGCCGATGCGCGATTTGAACATCCTGTTCGTGCACGCACCGGAATAAACCCGACAAGCAGCAAGCGTACCCGGGCGCGACGAGGCGTTACCTGCAACGTCCATCACGATCGTACGCGCCAGCGCGCATCGGTTGTCTTGTGCAAATGCAGCGCTGCCGACAACGCGCATCGCGCCCAGGTGCGCTCCTGCGTTGGTGCCACGCTGCGTTGCATGCAAGTCCGTCGATTGCCCGCCAGCGACAACGGCCGAGGTGGCGGGATCACCGGCAGGAGCGCACCCGGACGCGACCAAGCGTCGCCGATCAACCCCAACGCACGCAGACCCATACCTGCACGCGTCAGTCGTCTTCCGGCGGGGGCAGCACGATGCCGTCGGCATCGATGGCGAGCTTGCCGGCCATCAACACGGCCTGGGTGCGATTGGTGACGCCGAGCTTGCGCAGGATCGCGGTGACATGCGCCTTGATGGTGGCTTCGGACACGCCCAGGTCGTAGGCGATCTGCTTGTTGAGGCGCCCGGCGCCCAGCATCTGCAGCACGCGAAATTGTTGCGGTGTGAGGTCGCGCAGACGCTGACCGACCTCGCGTTCTTCGCTGTCGGTGGGTGGCAGGTTTTGCGCTTCGGCCGGGATCCAGCGCTCGCCGTCCAGCACGGTGGCCAAGGCGCGACCGATGGTGTCCGAGTCAGCGGATTTGGGAATGAAGCCGAACGCGCCGTGATCGATCGCGCGCCGCATCACCGTGGGCTCTTCGCGTGCGGACACCACCACCACCGGCAATTGCGGATGCAGCGAACGCATGTGCACCAACGCACTGAAGCCCTGCGCGCCCGGCATATTGAGGTCCATCAACAGCAGGTCCGCGTCCGGTTGCGCGTCGGCCAGCGTGTACAACGCATCCACGTTGTCGGCTTCCAACAATTGCACGCCCGGCATGACCCGCTGCACGGCCCCGCGCAAGGCCTCGCGAAACAGGGGATGGTCATCGGCAATCAGCAGGGTGGTCATTGAGGGGCCGGGATTGGGGATTGGAGATGTGGCATTCGTAAAAGCACGGGATTCGGGATTCGGATGTTGGGATTCGTAAGAGCAGGGATTTCGAAAAGCGAATCGCGATTCGCAATAGCCGATGTCAGAGAACCGTCTGTCTCTGCATCGCAATTCAACACTGCATGGTTGAGGAGAGAGATGACCAGGTACTGGCAACCCGCTTCTGCGAATCCCCAATCCCCGCTCCTCAGCCAATCCCGAATGCCCAATCCCGGCCTTTCAGCGCGTCAACCGCTCATTGACCAGCGAATCCACCACCGATGGATCAGCTAAGGTCGAGGTGTCGCCCAACTGGTCCGGGGCGTTTTCGGCGATCTTGCGCAGGATGCGGCGCATGATCTTGCCCGAGCGGGTCTTGGGCAGGCCGGGAGCCCACTGCAGGTGATCGGGCGAGGCGATCGGGCCGATCTCCTTGCGCACCCAGCTCACCAGTTCCTTGTGCAGTTCGTCGCTCGGAGTCTCGCCGGCGATCAGGGTGACGTAGGCATAGATGCCCTGGCCCTTGACGTCGTGCGGAAAGCCGACCACGGCCGCTTCGGCGACCTTGGGGTGCGAGACCAGCGCGCTTTCCACTTCGGCGGTGCCGATGCGGTGGCCCGACACGTTGATCACGTCATCCACGCGGCCGGTGATCCAGTAGTAGCCGTCGGCATCGCGGCGACAACCGTCGCCGGTGAAGTAGCTGCCCGGATAGGTGCGGAAGTAGGTATCGATAAAGCGCTGATGGTCGCCGTAGACGCTACGCATCTGGCCCGGCCAGGAATCCAGCAGCACCAGATTGCCTTCGGTGGCGCCTTCCAGGATCTTGCCTTCGGCATCCACCAGCGCTGGCTGCACGCCGAAGAACGGCAGGGTGGCCGAGCCCGGCTTGAGATCGACCGCGCCGGCCAGCGGCGAGATCAGGATGCCGCCGGTTTCGGTCTGCCACCAGGTGTCCACGATCGGGCAGCGGCTGTCGCCAACCACGTCGTAGTACCAGCGCCAGGCTTCCGGATTGATCGGCTCGCCGACGCTGCCCAGCAGGCGCAGGCTCTTGCGCGAGGTCTTCTTGACCGGTTCCGCACCGTCGCGCATCAACGCGCGAATCGCAGTAGGCGCGGTGTAGAAGATGGTGACCTGGTGCTTGTCGATCACTTCCCAGAAGCGCGACACGTTCGGGTAGTTGGGCACGCCTTCGAACATCACCGCGGTGGCGCCGTTGGCGAGCGGGCCGTAGACGATGTAGCTATGGCCGGTGACCCAGCCCACGTCGGCGGTGCACCAGTAGATGTCGTCCTCGCGCAGGTCGAACACCACTTCGTGCGTGTAGCTGGCAAACAGCAGGTAGCCGGCAGTGGTGTGCAGCACGCCCTTGGGTTTGCCGGTGGAGCCGGATGTATAGAGGATGAAGAGCGGGTCTTCCGCGTTCATCCGCTCGGGTTCGCATTCGGCCGGTTGGCCGTCGACCACGTCTTGGAACCAGCGATCGCGCGGTGCCTGCATCTCCACTGCGCCACCGGTGTGACGCACCACCAGCACGGTTTCGATCGTGTTGGTGCCGGGAATCTTCAGCGCTGCATCGACGTTGGCCTTGAGCGGAATCTTCTTGCCGCCACGCAGGCCTTCGTCGGCGGTGATGATCAGCTTGCTCTGGCAATCGATCACGCGGTCGGCGATGGAGTTGGCGGCAAAGCCGCCGAACACCACCGAGTGCACCGCCCCGATGCGCGCGCAGGCGAGCATGGCCACCGCCGCATCGACGATCATCGGCAGATAGATGGTGACCCGGTCGCCTTTCTTGACGCCCAGGTTGCGCAGCGCATTGCCAAGCTTGCAGACGCGCTCATACAACTGGCGATAGGTGACCGGGTACGACGCCGCGTCCGGGCTGTCGGGTTCGAACAGCAGCGCGGTCTTGTCGCCGCGTGTGGCCAACTGGCGGTCCAGGCAGTTGACGCTGGCGTTGAGCTCGCCATCGCCGAACCAGCGGATATGGAAGTCGTCCAGCGCGTAGCTGACGTCCTTGACCTGGGTGGGTTGCTTGAACCATTCCAACCGCTGCGCGGCCTTGCCCCAGAATTGCTCAGGGTGTTCGATCGATTCGCGGTACAGCGCGGCGTACTGCTCGCGCGTCACGCGCGCATCGGCGGCGAACGCGGGATCGACGGGATAAACATCAGCCATGGCACCCTCACTTGCGATGAACTTGTCGGAAGAGGGCGTTACGGCTTCCCTCGGTAGACAATCAGTGTGCCGCATCCATTCTGTCCCGACGGCCAACGGCGCCTTAGACCTTGGTCGTAATCCCCCGGGGAGTGCACCGGCGCACATCCATCGCCGGCTGCAGTGCGACCATCGGTCATCTTGCAGAAGGCTGCGTTGAAGCTACGACCAAAGGCGAATAGGCTCCGGAGCGCGGACTGCCTCACGCTCTGCACAGCATCGCCATCGAGCGCGAGGCCTGCATTGGGGAGAGGGTTGATGAAGCACGGTATTGCACCGTTGGTGCGCCACCGGTTGGCGGCCGCCTTGTTCGTCGCCACCATGTTGCCCGGCGTGGCGTTTGCACAGACGTCCAAGGAAAAGGCACTGGAAGCGCGCATCGCCGAACTCGAGCGTGAGGTCCACATGCTGGTCTCCGCGCAGCGACAACAGCAGGGCCAGATCGCGCAGACGCAGACGCAGGTCACCGAAGTGCGCACCTTGCAGGCACATATGCCGCCTGCGCCGGCGGTGCCTGCCGGCAAGAAGCCGATCCAGCTGACCAGCATCACGCCAAACGCGTTGCCGGGGACACGTTCCGTTACGGTGGTTTCATCAAGGCCGACTTCATGACCACGCGCACCAGCGACGGCGCATTGCCGCAAGGTGCTGTGGGGCGTTACCTGTACATCCCGACGCAGACGCCGATCGGCGGGCAGGCATCGAGCACCGATACCGACTTCCATGCCAAGTTCTCGCGCTTCAACCTGGGCGTGGATACCGTCACCGAAAACGGCGACAAGCTCACCGGCTTCATCGAAATCGATTTCTTCGGCAACGCCCTGGCCAACCAGGTCAACCAGGTCAACAATCTGTACGGCGGCACCTTGCGGCACGCCTACATGAGCTGGAACAACTGGCTGGCCGGTCAGACCTGGTCCAACTTCATCGACCCGACCATCCTGCCGGAAGCGGCCGATATCGTCGGGCCGACCGACGGTGCGTTGTTCAGCCGTCAGACCCAGATCCGCTACACCCGCCGCGCCTTCAGCGTGTTGGCCGAAAACCCCGAGACCCTGACCACCCCGTACCAGGGCGGCAACACCATCCTGGCCTCGGATCACGGCGCGATGCCGGACCTGACCGCGCGCTACACCTGGAAGGGCACCTGGGGCACGTTCGGTCTGTCGGCCATTGCGCGCCAGTACCGCACCCGCAGCGCGTTGACCAACGACACCGATTCCGGTGGCGCCATCGCCGGCGGCGGCCGCTGGATCATCAATTCCAATAACGATCTGCGTTACCAGCTCAGCTACGGCGAAGGCCTTGGCCGCTATCTGGGCCTGGGTAACGGCTCGGATGTGGAGATCGATATGGACGGCAATATCCAGACCGTCAGCACGATTGCCGACTGGGTGGCCTGGCGCCACGACTACACCGCCAAGCTGCGCACCACAATCATGTATTCGCGCGTGAACTACGACCACGACATCGCCAATACCGGCGGGCTGGCCAGCAAGTCGCAGCAGAGCATCCGCGCCAACGTGTTCTATTCGCCGTTGCCGAAGGTGGATGTGGGCGCCGAGCTGATGTACGGTCGCCGCGAAGCCGAAAGCGGCGACAGCGGCGACATCTCGCGTCTGCAGTTCACCACCAAGTACCGCTTCTAAGTTCCTGCCACTGGCGGCCCGCTCCACTGCGGTGGAGCGGGCACCGCCGCTTGATGTCTTACCAGCGCTCTACCAGGAGACAGACCATGACCGTCTCGAATGACGCGTTGATCGCCAAGATCGACGCCAATCCGAAGTACCACGCACTCAGGCGTCAGCGTAATACGCTGGGCTGGACACTCACCGCGCTGATGTTGCTGGCCTATTACGGCTACATCGGCCTGATCGCCTTCGACAAGAAATTTCTTGCCAGACCGATCGGTGCCGGCGTGACCTCGATCGGCATTCCGATCGCGATCGGGGTGATGGTGTTCACCGTCGTCATCACCGCCATCTACGTGCGTCGCGCCAACAACACCTACGACCAGCTGAGCGCCCGAATTCTGGAGGAAGCCCGCAAATGAGCAAGTATTCGCGCCTTCTTCTGATACTTGCCGGCTTGCTGCCTGCGGGCATCGCGCTGGCAGCCGGCGGTGAGATTGGCCAGGTCGACAAGCAGCCCACCAACTGGGTGGCGATCGGCATGTTCGGCTTCTTCGTGCTGGGCACCTTGTGGATCACCAAGTGGGCGGCGGCCAAGACCAAGTCGGCCGCCGACTTCTATACCGCCGGTGGCAGCATCACCGGTTTCCAGAATGGTCTGGCCATTGCCGGTGACTACATGTCGGCGGCCTCGTTCCTGGGAATTACCGCGGCAGTGATGGCCAACGGCTACGACGGTCTGATCTACGCGATCGGCTTTCTGGTCGGCTGGCCGATCCTGACCTTCCTGATGGCCGAACGGCTGCGCAACCTCGGCAAGTACACCTTCGCCGACGTGGCCGGTTACCGCTTCGCGCCGACCGCAATCCGCAGCTTTGCGGCGTCGGGCACGCTGGTGGTGGTGCTGTTCTATCTGATCGCGCAGATGGTCGGTGCCGGTGCCTTGATCAAGCTGTTGTTCGGTCTGGACTACTGGATCGCAGTGATCATGGTCGGCGTGCTGATGATGATCTACGTGCTGTTCGGCGGCATGACCGCAACGACCTGGGTGCAGATCATCAAGGCCGTGTTGCTGCTGACCGGCGTGACCTTCATGGCCGTGGCAATCATGTGGCACTTCAACTTCAGCTTCGAGGCGCTGTTTGCCGAGGGCGTGCGGGTGAAGACGGCGATTGCGGCCAACGGCGGTGCATCGGCGGCGGACGCGGCAAAAGCAGGCCTGGCGATCATGGGGCCGGGCGGTTTCGTGAAGGACCCGATTTCGGCGATTTCCTTCGGCATGGCGTTGATGTTCGGTACCGCCGGCCTGCCGCACATCCTGATGCGCTTCTTTACCGTTCCCGATGCCAAGCAGGCACGCAAGTCGGTGCTGTGGGCGACCACCTGGATTGGCTACTTCTACATCCTGATCTTCATCATTGGCTTCGGTGCCATCGCACTGGTGTTGACCAACCCGCAGTTCGCCGATGTCGTCACCGGCACCATCCACGGCGGCAAGGGCGCGGCCAACATGGCGGCAGTGCTGGTCGGCAATGCAGTGGGCGGCAACGTGTTCATGGGCTTCATCTCGGCGGTGGCCTTCGCCACCATCCTGGCGGTGGTTGCGGGTCTGACCCTGTCCGGCGCCTCGGCGGTGTCGCATGACCTGTACGCCACGGTGATCAAGCAGGGCAACCCGGCGCCTGGCTCCGAGCTCAAGGTCTCGCGTGCCACCACCCTGGTGCTGGGCGTGATCGCGGTGCTGCTGGGCATCGTGTTCGAGAAGCAGAACGTGGCCTTCATGGTGTCGCTGGCCTTCGCCATCGCCGCCTCGGCCAACTTCCCGGTGCTGATCCTGTCGTTGCTGTGGAAGAACTGCACCACCCGTGGCGCAGTGACCGGTGGTTTCCTCGGCCTGATCTCCTCGCTGGTGCTGACGATCCTGTCGCCGTCGGTGTGGGTGGACACGCTGGGCAATGCGGCCGGCTCGGCGCCGTTCCCGTACACCTCGCCGGCATTGTTCTCGATGACGATTGGTTTTGTCGGCATCTGGCTGTTCTCGATCCTGGACCACAGCCCGCAGGCGGCCAACGAACGCGCAGCGTTCAAGGCGCAGCAGATCCGTGCCGAAACCGGCCTGGGTGCCAGCGGTGCATCCGGTCACTGATCGACCGGTTTCATTGTTGGTGCAATCGCAGACGCCGGCCCAGTGCCGGCGTTTTGCGTTTTGGCCAGGCTGCTGTTGTGGCGGCGCCTCAGCCAGACGATTGCGCTAAAGCTCCGCACCTGACTGGCCCGCGCGGCAGCGCGTTCGCGCTGGGCCGTTCGCTACGAGGCCATCGACACCGTGGCGCCGCTGCTGGAGTCGCCACTGCATGCGTCCGACCCGGTCGACGCGCGGCAGCGAGGGGCGCAATGCCAGTCACTGGCGCCAGCGATGACGCAGCTGCACCGCGGCGCGCCGAGGACAAGGCGCCGGATGCGCTCAGCCAACAACAGCAGCAACGGCACGTACGCTGGCGATCGGGCTGTTGGGCGATTGCTGCCGCAGACGTGCAACCGCGAAGTGACACCGCCACCTTCCGCTGACCAGAGCGCGTACATCTCCAGGCAGCAAGAACTTAGCGGCTGACAACACGTCGCGAGCCGCTGTCAGGTGGGCGCGGACAGCGCGCTCAGAACCGCAGTGGACGCGGGGCACATGCCGATTCCGAACACCGGCCGCGCCCGCCAGGCGGCTTCGCAGTCGTTTTGTCAGCCGCTTTTAGAAACAGCTACGCAACATCGCGATGGCGTTGGCCAACGCTCAGCATCGCTTCGCCAGCAGCGGCGACGCTGCCGTCGTTATCCATCCGCACCGGTTGTCCAAACGCCTCGGCCAGCCAGGAGCACAGTGCGATCCAGCCAAGGGCGCGCAGCGGCTCGGGCGGGTTGATGAAGGCATCGTCACCGGTGAAGAACCCGCTCATTGCCACGCCGATGCCCAGTCGCGTGCCGGCAGCATCCACACATGCCAGCAGCGTGGCATCGGCGGCCTGCAGCCGGGTAAGCACGCCGCACAAGGTGTCATCGGTCAGCGCGACCTCGCTGACGGCGAGTACCGACCCGGAAAGATCGGCCAGCGCCAAGGTCCGCGCATCGGTGGCAATGGAGATGCCCAGCGTGTGCCCGTACCCCGGATTCAGCGACACCGCCATGGCGGGCTTGCCGCGCCCGCTGCGCGCCACCGCCTCGCCCATCTGCACCATGCCGCGCGCTTGCAGATCCTCGATCAGGCGCACTGCGGTCTGCACGGTCAGCCCGGTGCCCCGACTGAGCTGTGCACGGGTGAGCACACCGGCCACCCTCAGGCGGTCGGCTCGTTGACGCTCAGGTTGGGAAGCGCTGGCCAATGCGGCGGCAACGCGACGGCGGCTGATGACGGCATAGCCAGCGGTGTCATAGGGGCGGCGCCAGCTTACCCACTTCGGCGGCACTCATGAATGCTCAGTAAATTAGTGAATCCATAGCTGCTGTGACGTGCAGGTGCCCCCATGGTGCAGTCGCTCGCGGCCGTTGTCTCGTCGGTGCTCGCCTGCAGGCAGACGCCGCCCCGTGCTGCCGCTCTGCGGCAAGCGTCAGTCGCGCCACCTCAGCGCGCGCCGTCGTACGATGTCGGCGAAACACATGCCGCACGCGTCTGGTCGGGACGCGCACAACCAGCCCACCTCCATAGCGGCATTGCGTGGCGCGAACGCCCGTTTACCCTCCAACGCGGGGACGCTGTGCCCCACCGTCCTGAGGCACGGCACATGGCGCGGTACCATTGGTGGTTTGAACCACGGTCCACGCCATGAAGATTGCCTCCTGGAACGTCAACTCGCTCAACGTGCGTTTGCCGCACCTGCAACAGTGGCTCACCGCGTTCGCGCCGGACGTGGTTGGGATCCAGGAAACCAAGCTGGAAGACCATCGGTTTCCTGACGCAGCGCTGGCTGAGCTGGGCTACCGCAGCGTGTTTTGCGGGCAGAAGACCTACAACGGTGTCGCAATCCTGTCGCGCTCGCCGGCGCTGGACGTGCAGATGGGGATCCCCGGCTTCGACGACGTGCAGCAGCGGGTGATCGCTGCCACGGTCGATGGCGTGCGCATCATCAACCTGTATGTGGTCAACGGCCAGGACGTGGGCACCGACAAGTACGCCTACAAATTGCGCTGGCTGGCTGCAGCGCACGACTGGATCGCGCAGGAGCTGCAAACGTATCCGCAGCTGGTGGTGCTGGGCGACTTCAACATCGCCCCGGATGCGCGCGATGTGCACGATGCGACGGTGTGGAACGAACACCACATCCTCACCTCGACCGACGAGCGCGCCGCGTTGGAAAAACTGCTGGCGATGGGCTTGCACGATGCGTTTCGGTTGCACACCCAGGACGCCGAGCACTTCAGCTGGTGGGATTACCGCCAGGCCGGTTTCCGCCGCAATCTCGGCCTGCGCATCGACCTGACGCTGGTGTCCGACGCCTTGCGCACGCGCGCCGTGGAGTCGGGCATCGACCGCGAACCGCGTACCTGGGAACGCCCCAGCGATCATGCACCGGCGTGGGTGCGGCTGGCGGAGGTTGGCGCATGAGCGAGCGGCATCTGCGTCGCAGCACGCACAAGGTAGGCGATGTCACGCTGGGGCCGGTGCATCGTTTGAGTTGCCACTGCGGTGCAGTGCAAATCGATCTGGATCTGCCGCATGGTCTGCTCGATCCGCGCCGCTGCGATTGTTCGATGTGTCGCCGGCGTGGCGCCATCGTCGCGTCGGTCTCGCTCGATGGCCTACATGTGCTGCAGGGCGAAGACGTACTGCGGCTGTATCAGTTCAACACGCAGACGGCAGCGCATTATTTCTGTGGCGTGTGCGGTATTTACACGCATCACCGGCGCCGCTCCAACCCCAACGAATATGGTTACAACGTCGGCTGCCTGGAAGGCGTCAATCCATATGCCTTGAACATTGCCGTGCCCGTGGAAGACGGCGTCAACCATCCGGCCGACCGCGTTACCGCGGCAAGCTGACACGGAAACGCCCGGGCAGACCCGGGCGTTGCATGCAGCGACGTGCGTTTCACGCAATGCGTTAGCGCAGGCGGCCGCGGGTAAAGAGATTGACGATGGCCAACAGGATCACCGCACCCACCAGAGACCATACGAAGGTCCACAGCGTGATGACCTGGTTGATGCCGCTGCCAAACAGGAAACCAGCGATCAGCGCACCCACGATGCCGACCACCACATTGAGGACGATGCCCTGCTGCGCATTGCGACGCATGATGATGCTGGCCAGCCAACCCACGATGCCGCCGACGATCAACCAGATGATGATACCCATGTTGCTGATCTCCCTGTTTGCGTGCACCGGAAGTGGTGCATGGGCGCCATTCGACGCAGCCGCGCGTGAAGCAGCTGTCGAGCGCGATGAACGCGATGGCCAAGCGTTTGGCTTGGTGCACAGCGCGTGACAGCGCATGCCAGCTGGCGGGTCGGCCCGGTGCAGCTGTGGCTGCGCCCGCACCGGCACGGCGAACGTGGCGAGCCGCAGGCACGTCAGCTGCTTGGCCCGGCGCTGGGGATGGACCAGGCGCTGGTGCCACTGCAGCGCGATGCACGTGGGCGTCCCTCGCTGCAGCCGGCACTGCCCGACCGCGATACCGGTTGGAGCCATAGCGGCGAGTATCTGCTGGTGGGGCTGGGCGAGGGCGTGCGGCTGGGCGTGGATCTGGAGCGCATCCGCGCGCGTCCGCGTGTACTGGAGATCGCCCAGCGCTTCTTTCATCCCGACGAAATCGCCTCGCTCGCTGCGCTGGCGCCGGACGCACAACACGCGCTGTTCTTTCGGCTGTGGTGCGCCAAGGAAGCCTTGCTCAAGGCGTATGGGCATGGCCTGTCGTTCGGCCTGCATCGGCTTGCGTATGCACTGACGCCCGACGATGCGCTGCACCTGCAGTGGTGCGATCCGGAGCTTGGCCAGGCCGCGCAGTGGCAGTTGCACGAATGGTGGGCTGCACCGGAGTGTCGCGCCGCGTTGGCGTTCTATCCGTTGGCGGGCGCGTAAGCCTGCCGCTGTGTCTGGTTACCCCGCAGCGTGCGGCAGAATCGGCTGACGAAACTGGGCCACGCCATCCAGGTCGCGCAAGGTCACCGTAAGCACGCCGCTGCGGCCATCGATCTCCACCTCGCCGAAGAACTGGTAACCGGCCAGCGGCGAGGTGTTGGGCGCAGGTGGCGCTTTTTGAAACATCACGCTCGGGCCGAACGTCGCATCCAGTGCATTCGGCCCGAAGCTGCCGGCATTGAGCGGGCCGCCGACGAATTCCCAGAACGGTTCGAACTCCTGAAACGCGGCGCGATCGGGGTGGTAATAATGGGCCGCGCAGTAATGCACGTCGGCCGTCAGCCACACCGTATTGCGGATGCGTGCGCGGCTGATGAAGCGCAACAGCGTGGCGATTTCCTGCTCGCGGCCACGCGGCGCACCAGGGTCGCCATTGGCGATGGCTTCCCAGCGCGGTCGCCCGTTCGCATCTTCGCCATCGGGGACCTGCAGGCCGATCGGCATGTCGGCGGCAATCACTTTCCATTGCGCGCGCGAGCCGGCCAGTTCGCGTTGCAGCCACGCCAATTGCTCCGGGCCGAGAAACGCGGCATCGGGGCCAGGCTGCGGTTGCAGGTTGTCGCTGTTGGCGCCGCGGTAGCTGCGCATGTCCAGCACGAATACATCCAGCAGCGGGCCGTACGCGATCTTGCGATAGATGCGTCCGTTGCCATCGGCACGCACGCCGCGCATCGGTGCGTATTCCAGGAAGGCCTGGCGGGCGCGCTTGGCCAGCACGTCGATGTCGCGCACGTGATAGCGCGCATCCAATTGCTTGCCGGGCGACCAGTTGTTGGTAGTTTCGTGGTCGTCCCATTGCCAGATTTGCGGCACTTCTGCGTTGAAACGGCGCACGTGCTCATCGAGCAGGTTGTAACGGTAGTTGCCGCGAAATTCGTCCAGCGTTTCGGCCACCTTGCTCTTGGCTGCGGTGGTGAGATTGCGCCAGCGCTTGCCGTCTTCGACCGTCAGCGCCGCCGGAATCGGGCTGTCGGCGTAGATGGTGTCGCCGCTGTGCAGGAAGAAATCCGGATTTCGCTCGCGCATCGCCGAGTAGATGCGCATGCCGCCGATATCCGGATTGATGCCGAAGCCCTGGCCAACAGTGTCGCCGCTCCAGACAAAGCGCACATCGCCACGCGCCTGCGGTGCACTGCGCAGATGACCGTGGACGGGTGCGCTCAGTACACCGCTGTCTGCATCTTCGAAGCGCACGCGATAGAAGATGTCCTGATTGCGCGGCAGGCCGCTGAGGTCCGCGCGTGCGGTGAAGTCGTGCGCTGCCGACGCTGTCGTGCCGTCCACGCGTCGCGCCTGACGCAGGCTTGGGCGGGTGTCCCATTCCACCCGCAACCGCGCCGGGCGATCGGCACGGCTCCACAGCATCGCGCGGCCGTCCAGCACATCGCCGCTTTGCACCCCGTCGGTGATGATCGGCCGCCCCGACGGCGCGGCCAGGCTGCGCGCTGACCAGCCGGCGGTAGCCGGCAGCAACACACCGGCACCCAAGCCTTGCAGGATGCGGCGGCGGGCGGGATCGGAGGCAGTCATGGCATGTCCTTCAGGCAGCTGCGGCAGCGGGCAGATGTAGCGCTGCCGTCTTACCGCTAGATGTCCATTTCCACGCCTGACGGCTTCAATGCGATGGCCGACACAGTGCGCCGTGATCGGAGTGCTGTGGGCGGCAGTTTCGGCGCAATGCAGGCGTGCGCAGCCGGGGCAGCGGCTCAGGCCTCCACTGCACCGGGCCTGCCGTCTTGCACCACGAAGCGTTTCGTCGTCGACACTGTCGCGTTGCGGTCGCGCCGATCGGAGATGCCTTGCAGCCGCGTTTCCATCTGGCCCGGCGTGACCGTCACCGACACATAGCCGCGCGTTTCGCCGTCCACGTAGTGCACGTGCGGGTTGGCTGCCATCGTCGCGTGCAGTTCGACATTGCTCTGGCCGTCGGAGGTGATCGAGGTGCCGACGAACTCGGTGGCCAGCGTTGCCGACGCGTCGTCGGCCGGATCGGCCTTCAGGTCGGTGACCCAATACGAGTGGATGTCGCCGCCCCAGAACACGGGGTTGCGCAAGCGCGTCTTCGCAATCGCAGCGAGCATGCGCTCGCGCGTGGCCGGGTAGCCGTCCCAGCCGTCGGTCCAGTGGCCGACGACGCCATCGCGACCGGATTGGCGCATCGGTGCCACCAGCAGATCCTGCGCAATGACATTCCAGCGCGCCGGCGACCGTGCGAAGCCGCCCTGCAGCCAGCGCTCCTGCTCCCAACCGAGCATGGTGCGACGCGGGTCGGTACGCTCGCGGCAACTGTCGGCCACCACATGCCCGCCGCGCCAGCCATTGGCTTGCGGGCAGGGTTGCTCGCTGCGGTACTGGCGGCCATCGAGCACGTAGAAACGCGCCAGCTGGCCGTAATCCAGCGAGCGGTAGATGCGCATGTCGGCACCATGCGGGCGATGCCGGGCCCGCAGCGGGAAATGTTCGTAAAAGGCGCGATAGGCGGCAGCGCGCCGTGCCAGGAAGGTGTCGACCGGAATCGACGGGTCCTGCGACCAGCGGTTGGCGTAATCGTTCTGTACCTCGTGGTCGTCCCAGGTCGCCACGCAGGCACTGCCGGCATGCAGCGCTTGCAGGTCCGGGTCGGTGCGGTAGAGGGCGTAGCGGTTGCGGTAGCCAGCCAGATCCAGGCACTCGCCGCTGCCGTGCGGGCGTACGACCTTGTTCGCCGCTGCGCCCTGGTTGCTGTACTCGTAGATGTAATCGCCCAGGAAGAACACCAGGTCCGGCTGCTCCGCGGCGAGGTGGCGGTACGCGCTGAAATACCCCAGCTCCCAGTGCGAGCAGGAGACAAAGCCGAACCGCGCCGTGTCCGACATCTGATGCGCTGCCGGCAAGCTACGCGCGCTACCGATCTGGCTGCGCGCGCCCAGTGCCTCAAAGCAGTACCAGTAAGGGCGATCGGCCGCCAGACCGGTCAGCTCCACGTGCACCGCATGGCCCCAGGCGGGGCTGGCAACGGTCTCGCCCTGGCGCACGATGGTGCGCATCTGCGGGTCGCTGGCCACCTGCCAACGCACCGGCACCGCTGCGCGCAGTCCACCGCGTCCGTCCGGGTCCAGCGGGCGGGGTGCCAGCCGCGTCCAGATCACAAAGCCATCGGCCAACGGATCGCCGGCCGCCACCCCCAGCGTGAACGGGTCGGCAGTACCGCTAGCGCGTGCGAAGGGGCTCAGCAGCCCTGCCGCGGCCAGACTGGCGCCAGCGAGGAGGATGCGCCGCCGGCTAGGATCCGGTGGAGCCAGTGTGGCAACGGAATCGGGCAGGGGTGAGGCGGCAGACGGGTCGATCGCAGGCATGGACAACAAGGCAGAGAAACAGACGCAACCATGGTGCGGCTGCTTCATGTAAGTTTTGTGTCGCATGGTGCAGCCTGGCTGCCGATCCATTCATGCACAGGCAGCCACGGGCAGTGCGAGCGTCGCGCGGCAGGTGGACCAGAGGCCTGGGCAACCACGCCATCCCTCGCCGCGATGCCCATCGATACGCGTGCCCGCCAGCCCAGCTGCGATAATCGCGTCATGAACGATGCCGCACTTGCCCCCGATGTCTCCGCCGCGCTCGAACGCGGCCTGCAGGCCCAATCCCTGGATACGGCGTTCGCCGCACCGCTGCTGCGCTACCTGGCCTTGCTGGTGCGCTGGAACAAGACCTACAACCTCACCGCCGTGCGCGACCCGCGCGCGATGGTCACCCGCCACCTGCTCGATTCGCTGGCCATGCAGCCCTACATCGCCAGCGGCATGCTGGCCGACCTGGGCACCGGCCCCGGCCTGCCCGGCATCCCATTGGCGATCACCCGCCCGCAGTTGCAAGTGACGCTAGTGGAAAGCAACGGCAAGAAGGCGCGCTTCATGCGCGAAGCCTTGCGCCATCTGGAACTGCGCAACGCCCGCGTGGCCGAATCGCGCGCCGAAGCGCTGGACGAGCCAACTGCCTACGACCACCTCACCGCGCGCGCGCTGGACACGCTGGCCGGCATCATCGCCGTCGGCGGCCACCTGCTGCGCCCGGGCGGCAGCTTGTTGGCGATGAAGGGCATCTATCCGCACGAAGAAATCGCCGCACTGCCCGAAGGCTGGACGATGAGCGAGGTACACCAGCTGCAGGTGCCCGGCCTGGACGGCGAGCGGCATCTGGTGGTGGTGCGCAAGGCCTGAGCCGAAGCTGCGTCGGCCGGTTTCAGCGGCCCTCACCCAGCCCCTCTCCCGCAAGCGCGAGATGGGGCAACTTCTCGCCAAGGATGCGTTCAACCCCGCTCTCGTCAGGACTGCCGGTTCCTCTGTCCGGCGCGAGGTGGCCTGCTGCCTTCGACACGCCCACCAAGTCCCTTGCCCCGGTTGCGGGGGTAAGGTGCCGGCAGGACGAATGGGGGCGGTACCCGGCACGTCAGGCCAACCGCCGACACGCCTGTCAGACCAGGGCAACAGCCCGCGTTGGGACTTCCAGCCCATGGCAGCACGCCCGGGTGCTGCCATGATCGGACGTTGGCTCCAGATCAGGCTTTCTGCACGTGACCTCTCCGCTCGCCGCCGCACTCTCGCTCGCTCTGCTGGGCGCAGACTTCGTCGCCACCTCGGCGCAGGCCGCCACACCGCCCGCTCCGGCCACGCTCACCGCCGACGCACCCGCCAACGCGCGCTTCAGCGCCATCTACGAAAAAGAGTGGGCCTGGCGCCAGGCCGAGACCGGCCAGGCCGACGAAGACAGCGACACCACCGGCGACAACACCCATCTGCCCGACGTCAGCGCGACCGCGCAGCAGGCGCGACTGGCCGTGTGGGACGGCGTGCTCAAGCAGCTCGACGGTATCGACCCGAAGCAGCTCTCGCCCGCCAATCAGATCAACCTCGCCATTTACCACCCGCAGGTGGAAAACCTGGCCGCCGACGTGCGCACGCGCCTTTACGAAATGCCGTTCAATGTTTTTAACGCAGGGCGAATTCAACTCTGATTCGCAACGCTGTTGAGGACCTCCTCGGAGAAGACTTCGAGGGGCGTTTTGAATCCAAGTATCTTGCGCGGACGATTGTAGAGCCGCTGCTCGATCCATCGCAGGTGCGCATCGGTGATGGTGCTGAAATCGGTCTGTCGTGGCAAGTATTGGCGTGTCAACCCGTTGGCATTCTCGTTGCTGCCGCGCTGCCATGCGCAGTACGGATCTGCGAAATAGAAATCGCTCTGCAAGCAGGCGGCAATGAGCCGATGATCGGCGAACTCCTTGCCGTTGT
>NZ_JBBYGR010000063.1:0-30232 GCF_038405005.1 Xanthomonas sp. JL1
ACTCGTGCTGGAAAAAGTTCAGGTGCCGGTAGGTCTTGACCACGGTGTCATGAACCGGATGCAGCCCCTTTTGGCCCGATACCTTGAACCTCGTGCCCGGCTTGAAGTCCACCGGCACCGTCAACACCTTGGTCGCTTCGTCGAACTCGACCGCGCCTACCGACCACGGCGCGCCGATCCCCAGCGCCGCTTCAAACACCTTGGCCGTCATCCCAATCCCCGCGTCAGTGGTAAACCAGCCGAAATCCTACCCACTCAAATTTTCAGAGAGCCCACAAACGCATCCATTATGTGGGCACTGCAGGCCACGAAGCAGTAGGCGGAATGTGGGCGCGGCTAGCGAATCGCAGCCATATCGACCACCCGCGGCAGCATGGCTGCCTGGCCACGCCGCGCCTGATGCGTGAAATAATGCGTGTGCATACGACACATGGCCGCCGCAGACGCCGTTGCGGCGTTCATTCCGTCTTCGCTCCGCTCTCGATCTGTGCACGTCGTGCACGCCATGTTTCCGGGGTTTGCGGCTTGATGAAAAGGGCGGTGAGTTCCGGGTGTTGTTGCGTGGCAGCTGCTTCGATCCGCCCGACGCAGGCTTCGATCTGCGGCGTGGTGCGGCTGTCTTCGAACTCGGCGCTCAAGGCGGCCACCACCTGGTTGGGGCCCATTTGCATGGTGAGCACGCCATTGGCAGCACACACGTCCGGATCGCTGGCGGCGATGCGCAGCAGCGAGTCGGTGAGGTGCGCATGCGCCGGTTCGCCGATCAGCAGACCCTTGGTTTCGCGCGCCAGCAAGAAGGCGGTAAATGCCAGCACACCGGCAATGCCGATCGAAGCGATGCCGTCGAGTTCGGGCATGTCCAACAACTGGGCACCGGCCACGCCCAGCAGCGCCATCAGCAAACCGATCAACGCAGCGCTGTCTTCCAGCAACACGGTGAAGGTGCTGGGGTCCTTGCTTTGACGAAACGCCTGGAAATAGCCCATGCGGCCCTTTCTGGAGCGAAATTCGCGTAACGCCACCACCCACGAGATGCCTTCGAACACGATCGACACGCCAAGCACGATGTAGGCGAGCAGATGGCTCTTGGCCGGCTCCGGGTTGCGCAGATGCACGATGCCTTCGTACAGCGACACGCCAGCACCCATCGCGAACACCAACAGCGCGACGATGAAGCTCCAGAAGTACAGCTCGCGCCCGTAGCCGAATGGATGGGTGGGTGTGAGCGGCTGCGCGGCGCGGCGCAAGCCGTACAACAGCAGCACTTCGTTGACGGTATCCACCAGCGAATGCACGCCTTCGCTGAGCATTGCCGAGCTGCCGGAAATGCCGGCGGCGATGAACTTGGCGACGGCAATGGCCAGATTGCCGGCCAGCGCCACGTAGACCACCAGATGCGAGCCTTTGGGCTTGCCCGGGCTCTCTCCGCTTGCGGCTGCGGCGGCATCTTGGGCATTACCGGAATCTGCGGTTGTTCGCGGGGGAGGGGGTGCTGGCTGATTGGACACGCGCGACCTGCGAGGCGTTCAACAAGCGGCGCACTATCGCGCTATCGCCGTGCCGGATGCGTGATCGCACGGCCGGGCGGCTACAATCCACGCCTGCTTCGATCAAGGTATTGCATGTCCACCGTCCCTGCGTGTCCGAAATGCGGCCTGGAGAACACCTATCTCGACGGTGCGCTGTCGATCTGCGCCGACTGCGGCTTCGAATGGAGTGCCGGTGCTGCCGCGGCAAACACGACGGTGGTGCGCGACAGCAACGGCAACGTGCTGCAGGCCGGCGATACGGTGACCGTGATCAAGGATCTCAAGGTCAAAGGCTCCTCGATTCCGCTCAAACAGGGCACGGTGATCCGCAATATCCGCCTGGTCGAAGACGATGCCGAGCACATCGAAGGCAACTCGGAAAAGATCAAGGGCCTGGTGTTGAAGACCTGTTTCCTGCGGAAGGCGTGATTGCGTCTGAGTATTGCGCTTGCCGTCAGGCAGGCGCAGTCGGTGCGCGGTACGGCATGTTTCACTCGTACGTTGCGCCCCCGGACGCTGTCCATGCTGCGCTGACGACTGCCTTATCCATACGGGTAGCTGCCTCAAGCGGCGATGCGCGATTTGCCAGTGTATGAGCGCGCATGCGCGCGATGCAGTCGTCTCGGTAACGCTGCATCCAGAATCGGCTCGCGGCCAACATGCGATGCCGCTCCGAAGGGCGCGCGCTCGCGGATGGAGCGCTGAAAGCCGGTTGCGCTAATCGCGCGGATACACTGCCGCCACCATGCAGCTCTGCCGCATGCGCGAGAACATGCCGCCGCGCACGCTGCTGAGATAGCCTTCCGCGCCAGCGCCCACACGTGCGCCGGCGATGCCGATTGCGTCGAGCACATCGACCTTGTCGCCCGGATTGCCGCAGATCGCATTCAAGCCCATCACGGACACGAAGCGGATGGGCGGGGCGCCGCTGAGTTCGCGGCAGCTGTCCATCAATTCGACCCGGTAATGACGGTGAGTGTCGGGATGACGTGGCGACACTTCCACCACCAGGCCCTGAGCGTCTTCGGACCAGGAGCGCAGCATGCTGGGGTTGAAACAGTCGCTGGAGGAGCCGGCGAAATTGTGGCGACGCGCCTCGCGCACGCTGATGCCGTCCAGCAGCGGCACGCCGTCGTGGTCGCGTGCTTTGAGTGTGGCGAGCTGATCGATCGCGCAACGCTGCTGACCGGTGTTGACAGACGCCTGTGCGCCGTTGCAGACCCAGCCGTTTGCAGCCACCAGGCTGGCATCCGGCTGCGCTGCCAGGTGCGGGCAGTCCTGCGACAACTGCAGGCGAAATAGCCGTCCATCGCGCTCGGCAACCGCCAGGGTACGTGCGCCGGCCCGATGCAATTCAGCAACCTGGCGTGCATCCAGGCAATCGGTACCGGGTGCCGCCGGACGCTGCGCCTGTGCCAATGCAGCAGGCACGCCATAGCCAACAATCGTGCTACCGAGCAGAACCGCAGCGAGCAGGCGCATCACGCACATCCTTGGCAACAAGGTTGCTGCAGCATCCGCCAGCGCTGAGGTGCTGGCAATCGCGACGGCAGCGCGCATGCATTGCGACGAACTGCATGTGGTGATGTGGTGCTTTGCGGTAAAGATCGAACGCGCAGTGGCGACGAGTGTCAGTCGCACATGGCAAGTCGCACAAGCGAAAGAGCCGGAAGCGCAACGTCAAAGATGCGATGCGGCATGCGCGATGCCAAGCGCATTCCACTTGGCGATCGCTGGGGAGGATGTCGTGGTGCCAGTTTGCAAGGCGTTGCGAGCGGCCTGCGTGCAACGCAAGCAACCGCGTATCCTGCAGCAGCAAGCAGTGCATCTGCCTTATCCCACAACGACCGCACCGTGCCAGTCAGGTGCGGTCGCGTGGTCAGCGGCTGATCAGGCGATTACTCCGGCAATGCGGGGTAGTCGGTGTATCCCTTGGCACCGCCGCCGTACATCGTTGCCTGGTCGAGTTCGGCCAGTGGTGCGTTCTCGCGCAGGCGGCGCACCAGATCCGGGTTGGCGATGAAAGGGCGCCCGTAGGCGATCGCATCGGCGTAGTCGCTGCTGATAGCGTGTTCGGACATGCCGCGGTCGTAGCCGTTGTTGGCGATCCAGGCGCCGTCGAACTTGGCGCGCAGCGCGGCGTAGTCGAAGGCGATGTTGTCGCGCGGGCCGCCGGTGGCGCCTTCGATCACGTGCACGAAGGCCAGCCCGCCGATCAGGTTCAGGCGCTCGACCGCACGCTCGAACAGCGGCTGCGGGTTGGAGTCGTGCGCGCCGTACACCGGGGTTACCGGCGACAAACGCACGCCGGTGCGCTCGGCAGCGATTTCATCGGCAATCGCCTGCACCACTTCGGCAAGCAGGCGGGTACGGTTTTCGATATCGCCACCGTAGGCGTCGGTGCGCTGGTTGGAGCTGTCGCGCAGGAACTGGTCGAGCAGGTAGCCGTTGGCCGCATGCACTTCGACACCGTCGAAGCCGGCATCGATGGCGTTGCGTGCCGCGATGCGATAGTCCTCGATCAAGCCGGGTATTTCGTCCAATGCCAGTGCGCGCGGCTCGGACACGTCCTCGAATCCGTTCTTGGTGAAGGTCTTGCCTTCTGCGCGGATGGCGCTGGGCGCAACCGGCACTTCGCCCGGCGGCAGCACGCTGGTATGCGAGACGCGGCCCACATGCCACAGCTGCAGCACGATCTTGCCGCCGCGGCGATGCACTTCGTCAGTGACGGCGCGCCAGCCCTGGATCTGTTCCTTGGTGTAGATGCCGGGCGTATCGAGGTAGCCCTGGCCCAGCGGACTGATCTGGGTGCCCTCGGCCACGATCAGGCCGGCGGTGGCGCGCTGGCCGTAATACTCAGCGGCCAGCGGCGAGGGCACCTGGCCGGCGATGGCGCGGTTGCGCGTCAGCGGGGCCATGACCACGCGGTTGGCAAGATCCAGTGCGCCCAGGCGCACCGGCGAGAACAACGGGGATTGAGTGGATTTGGACATCAGCAACCAGTCGAAAGTGATCACGCGCCAAGCGCGACGCCGCGCCGATCGCGGTGCCCCATAGCAATGGTGGCGGACTCGAGCAGATTCGAGCGATGCGGATAGGACACAGCGTCTCCATCCCGTTGAAGGCAATGTAACTGCGATGGCTGAGGCGTTGGTGCTGAACCGACTCCGGTGTCGCACTTTCCTGCTCTGTTGCATTGCACAATAATAGGCCGCCCCGCCATCACTGGAGTCGGGCATGACCGATACCGATCTTTCTTCGCCACGCGTGTCCCGGCGCGATTACGTGCTGATTCTGCTTGCGCTGGCGATGGGCGGCTTTGCGATCGGCATCAGCGAATTCTCCACCATGGGCCTGATGACGCAGATTGCGCAGGGCTTGCAGATCAGCGAGCCGCAGGTCGGCCACGTCATCAGCGCGTATGCCCTGGGCGTTGTGGTCGGTGCGCCCTTGCTGGCGATTCTGGGGGCGCGCTGGCCGCGGCGCACCTTGTTGCTGCTGTTGATGGTGTTCTATGCGCTGGGCAATGTGGCCAGCGCATTGGCACCGAGCTACTACACCATGCTGCTGTGCCGCTTTATCGCCGGGCTGCCGCATGGCGCGTACTTCGGCGTTGCGTCGCTGGTAGCCGCATCGATCAGCCCACCCAATCAACGTGCCACTGCAGTGGGGCGGGTCTTGTTGGGGTTGAGCGTCGCGTTGCTGGTGGGCAATCCGCTGGCGACCTGGCTGGGGCAAATCGTGAGCTGGCGCTGGGCCTATGCATCGGTCTCGGTGATTGCGCTGGGCACGGTCGCCGCTGTGGCGATTCTGCTGCCTCCGCAGCCCGACGAGCCGCGTCAGCAGCCGCTGCGCGAATTGCGTGCGTTCAATCAGCCGCAGGTGTGGCTGGCATTGGCGATCGGCGCGGTGGGTTTTTCCGGCATGTTCTGCGTCTTCAGTTACCTTGCGCCGACGTTGACTGCGGTGACCGGCGTGACCGCAGCGCGCATTCCGCTGGCGATGGTGGCGTTTGGTGTGGGCGGGGTGCTGGGAAGCATCCTGGGCGGTTGGTTGTTCGACCGCATGCAGTTCTGCGCGGTGCCGGTGTTGCTGGTGTGGTCGGTGATGGTGATGTTGACGTTTCCGCTGGCCGCGCAGTCAGACATATGGGTGTTCGTTTCCATCGTGGCGGTCGGCACCATGGGCGCCTTGGCGCCTGCCTTGCAGACACGTTTGATGGACGTGGCGGCAGAAGCGCAGACCCTGGCTGCAGCCTCCAACCATGCAGCATTCAATACGGCCAATGCATTGGGTCCATGGCTGGGTGGCATGGCGATCACGGCAGGCTGGGGCTGGACCTCCACCGGCTACGTTGGCGCGGCCACCGCGCTCGGCGGGTTGCTGGTCTACGCACTGGCGGTGTGGCAGGAGCGTCGCCAGCAGCGCTCGGTCTTGGCGAATTGCTGAGGCAGCGCATACCGATGTGGTGTGCGCATCTGGCGCGGCAGTGTGGCGCTAAGTGCCCGCAAATTCGCATCGCTGCGCGGTTGTATAGAAGATACGCGTGGTGCATCACCACAGCCATCTGACAGCCTGCCGGCGAGACTGCGCGCTCATTAAGCTGACCGAACAGTGCCATGACTGAATTCACTCCACCGCCGTGGAAGCGCCCCAATCCGAAAGGTAAGGCAAAGTCGACACCGTTGACCGACGCACAGAAAGCGGCTGCCAGACAGCGTGCTGAAGAAGCGGGTCGACCCTATCCGAATTCGGTCGACAACATGTGGGCCAGCCGTCAGCCGAAGGGATCTTGACCCGCTGTTGGCATGGATGAATGGCGTTCATCACCTGCAAGATGGCGTGAGGACGATGCCCCTATCGCTCACATATCGATTATGCAAGCGACGCGAGGATAAGGCCGTACACAACGCGACGGCAATGCGATCAACCCATCGATCGACTCACCTCCCGCCGCAAGCGCAGTCATTGCACAGCGCAGCGTCGGTCCATTCCAGCAAAGGAGCCGCACATGAGCATTCAGCGCAAAACCGAACATAGCCTCAACGACCTTATCGCCATCTCGCGCGACGGCAAGGACTTCTACGAAGAAGCCGCAGCCAAGGTGGGCGATGCAGAGCTTGCGACGCTGTTCCGTCGCATTGCCGGCGTCAAGTCCGACATCGTCAGCAGCCTGAGCAGTGTGGTCAGCGCCGCTGGCGGCACGCCGGAACAGCACGGCACCATGGTGGGCAGCATGCAGCAGTTCTACGGAAAGGTGCGCGCCACGCTGGGCGATACCAAGTACGGTTACGTGGCCGAGCTGGAGCAGTCGGAAGACCGCCTGCTGAAGGCGTTCGACGAGACCATCGCCGACAAGGACACACCGGCTGCCGCACGCGAAGCCGCGCTGCGCCTGCTGCCGGAGGTGCGTGCTTGCCATGACGTCATGCGTAACCGCAAGTACGCAATGAAGAGCGCCGCATAACCTGCGCGCTTGACCGAAGTGCATCGTCACCGATCCGATGCAGCTCCGGGGTAAAACGATAAAGGCGGAGACGGGCAGCGCAAGCTGCCCGTTTCTTTATTGTGTTGTGACAACGCGTAAGAACGCGGCCTAATGCAGCAACCGCAGTTCCACGCATGGCAACAGGTTCTACGTCGACGGCGCCCGCGCCGGCGTATTCGGCATATGGCGGGTCTGCTAGTATCCGCCGCTATTCTCAAGCAGGCCCGCGTTGCGTGGTCGTGGCATCCACCCATGAAGCAACAGTTCCTGTACCTATCGTCGGCCCAAGCGCAGTTGTCGCTTGGGCTTGGGGATGAGAAGACCACTGAACGCCTGTTTTTTGCGGTGATGGCCGATGCGCCCACGGCCGAGCAGGCGGCGCGGATTGCCGACAGCCTGCTGCAAGGCGGGCACGCGGAAGGCAAGCCACTTGCGCGCGAACGGCTGCATGTGACCTTGCATCATTTGGGCGATTACGCCGGTGGTTTGCCGCCATCGTTGGTAAGCCGCGCCACTCAGGCCGCGGCGCGCGTCGCAATGGATGCGTTCGCAGTGGAATTCGACCGCGTCGGCACCTTCGGTGGCAGGCGCTCGCAACTTCCCTGCGTGTTGCGTGGCGAAGAGCAGGTACGTGGGCTCTACGCGCTGCAAGGCGCATTGGGAACGCAGCTTGCGCATGTCGGTATTGCCGGCGATGCGCAGTACACGCCACACATGACGCTGCTGTACTGCAATCAAGCGGTGCCGCAACGACGCTGCGATGCGCTTGCCTGGACGGTGCGCGACTTTGCGCTGGTGCGCAGCTTTCTTGGCCAGTCGCGTTATCAGATCGAAGGCCGCTGGTCGCTGCGCTGATGTGCACAGCCGCGCGCACGCGGTAGCCTGCGCGCATGGACATCCCCACGCCCTTGCCGTTGCACGCCGATCACCTGGCCGCACTCGAACAGGCCTATGCCACACCGCCGCGCGCCTATCACCACTTCGGCCACGTGCGCGCTGTGCTGCAGCACTATGCGCAGGTCGCCGCGGGGCCAGGCTGGCGGCACCCGGCAGAGGCCTGGCTGGCGGTGCTGTTCCACGATGCGATCTATCGGCCCGGACGCAGCGATAACGAGGCGCAATCGGCACTGATGGCGGCCGAATGCATTCCACGCTGGTGGCCGCAGGCGCAGCTGGGTGTCGCGCGGGTAAAGGCGCTGATCCTGCTCACCGCCCGGCATGGACGACTGCAGCCGCAGGATGTGGATGAAGAAGCCGCGCTGTTCCTGGACTGCGACATGGCGATCCTGGCCGCGCCTGCGGCGGTGTTCGACGCCTACGATGCGGCCATCGCCGAGGAATATCGGGGGCACGTGCCCAGCCTGCTGTTCAAGCTCAATCGCCGCCGCTTCCTGGCCGGCGTGCTCCAGCAACCGCGCATCTTCCTGAGCGACTACTTCCATACCCAGCACGACGCTGCGGCGCGCGCCAATCTGCGCCGGCGGCTGGGCGCTGAGTGAATCCGTGCCGTCCGGGCGATGCGTCCGGATGAGGCCGATGCGCACGCTACAATGGCCGCATGCACGACAGCGCTGCTTCCAGCCCCGACCCACGCCCGATCGCCCCACAGCCGCCTGCGCCCAACGAATGCTGCGAGAGCGGCTGTCCGCTGTGCGTCCACGATCTGTATGCCGAGGAGCTCACGCGTTACCGCCAAGCCCTGGCAGCATGGGAAGCACGCCAGCCGGTTGTCAGCGGGCCAAAGGCGCAATGAGCGAAGTCCTGCACTTCGCGTTGCCGCCTAGAACGATTATCTTTGAACCACTTTTCCCGATGGTGCGACATGCGACGACTTGAAATGTGGAGCGCGCTCTGCGGCGCGGCGATGTTGACGCTGTCGGGCATGGCCGCCGCGCAGGCGCCGGAACCGCTCAGCCATGGCCGGTTCGAGCAGGTGCCGGTGCTGATGCCCAAGGGCGAGCCGCAACGGGTGGTGATCTGGCTGGCCGGTGCCGGCAATGCCGCCGGGCGCCAGGCCCAGGCGGAAAGCCTGCGGGCCGACGGTGCGATGGTTGCGGTGGTGGATACCGCGCACCTGTACGCGGTGCTGCGAAAGGCCGGCGGTACCTGCACGTTCTCGGTTGGCGATGTGGAAAACTTCTCACGCTACATGCAGGCCTTCTATCACATCCCCACCTACCGCCTGCCGCTGCTGGTGGGCGATGGCGAGGGCGCGGCGCTGGCCTACGCGATCGCTGCGCAATCCAGACCGCATGTGCTGGCCGGTGTGCTGACCGACGGGCTGTGCCCAGCCAACGTGTCCAACCAGGCGATCTGCCAACCGGGTGTCAGCCCGGGCACCAACACGCTGTTGCCGGTGCCGTTGCAGATTCCCTGGGTGCTTGCCGCCAGCCAGGACAAACACTGCCCCGCAGCTGCCGAAGAGGGTTTCCTCAAGCAGGTGCCGCAGGCGCGCACCTTCCGACGGTCTGCAAGAGGCGACATCCTGCCCGGCCTGCGCGCCGCGGCCCGCTCGCTGGGCGAGCAGAAAGGCGTGGCATTGCCGCCGCCGCCGGGCGGTCTGGCCGACCTGCCGGTGGTGGAACTGCCGGCCAAGCCTGACGGCGACAGCGACGACGACACCTTCGTGATCTTCGTCTCCGGCGATGGCGGTTGGGCCGGCCTTGACGAAGAAGTCGCCGACGCAATCGCGGCGCAAGGCATTCCGGTGGTCGGCCTGGATTCGCTGCGTTACTTCTGGACCGAGCGCACGCCGCAAGGTTTTGCCGACGACCTGGATCGCATTGCCCGCATCTATGCGCAGCGATGGGATCGTCGGCGCGTGGTGCTGATCGGCTTCTCGCAGGGCGCGGATGTGCTGCCGGCCGCCATCAACAAACTGCCCGCTGCGACCAAGCAGAACCTGCGCATGACGGCACTGTTGTCGGTCGGCAAGCTGGCCGACTACGAGTTCCACGTCAGCAACTGGCTGGGCTCGGACGACGAAGGTCTGCCGATCGCGCCGGAAGTACAGCGTTTGCCGGCGGGTACCACGGTGTGCATCTACGGCCAGGACGACGACGACGCGCTCTGCCAGAGCCTGCCTGCAAATGTGGCCAAGCGGGTCGCACTGCCAGGCGATCACCATTTCAAGGGCGACTACGCGACCGTGGCCAAGACCATCATGGACCAGATGCACGCGCTGTCGAAGTAAGGCGCGCAACGCCGGTTGTTCTGATGCGCGCGCCGACGTGTCGATGTCGGCGTCTCGACTCTGTACGTCGCTGCCGAGGGCGATATACAGAAGTCCGATCATTCAATCCCGATGCCGTTCTTTCAGCCTTAGAGCGGCTGACAAAACGACTGCGCTCACCGCCAGGCAGGCGCGGCCGGTACTCGGAATCGGCATGTGCCACGCGTCCACTGCGGTTCTGAGCGCGCCATCCGCGCCCACCTGACAGCTGCTCGCGACGTTTTGTCAGCCGCTCTTAGCTCTTCCTTCTAGCCGCCGACGATGGCATGCGTGCAAGCGCCCGCAGCGACATGATGCGGGCGCTCAGGATCTGCAGTTATCAGACCTAAGCGTTGGTCAGCGGGCGGTACCGCATCCGGTGTCGGAACGCGGGTGAATCCATCCATGGAAGCTCGCTGGCGGGATCCAGGCCGCCGCACGGTCCCGCCCTCGAATGCGGCACCGCGCTTTCACGATTCGCGACCGTTGCTTGGCAAGCCAGCATTTCAGCAACTGAGTGCGTCTGCGATTTCGACAGCCGCGTTGGTGAACAGCTACCCAGTGCCGCCAGCCCCGCAGGTCTGGCGCCAGCGTCCTGCCGGGCCTTACTCCTGCCGTCTCGGGTCCGCCGAGATCAGGCGGGTGACGTCCAGCAACGCGGCCGGCAGATGCATGCCGCCTGGGGCGACCAGATAGCGCGGGCGCCAGGTCGGATCGAACTTCGACTTGAAGCGGCGCAGACCACTGAAACCATAGAAACGCTCGCCGTGGCGCGCGACCAGGCTGGCGAAGCGGTTCCAGCGTCCGGCCAGGCGATGCTCGGCCAGGCCCGACAACGGCGCCATGCCCAGCGAGAACCGCGTATAGCCGTTGGCCTGGCCCCACAGGAACAGTTCGATGAACAGGAAATCCATGGTGCCCTTCGGTGCCTCTGCGCTGTGCCGCATCAAGTCCACCGACAGCTCGCCGCCGGCCGGCGCCCACCACACGTTGGCGAACGCCACGATCTGGCCTTCTGCTTCGGCCACCGCCACCGGGAAGCGCCGCAGGTAGTCCGCATCGAAGCTGCCCAGCGAAAAGCCTTTCTCTTCGCCGGACTTTTCTTCCATCCATTGGTCCGAGACCTCGGCCAGACGCGGCAACACCTCGTCCACCTGCTCGGGCTGCAGCATGCGGAAGCTCAGGCCGCCGCGCTTGCCGCGGTTCCAGGCCTGACGCAGGTCGGCGCGGTCGCGGCCTTCCAGGGTGAAGCCTTCCAGCGGCACGATCGCCTCTTCGCCCAGCTTGACCAGGGTCAGTCCCATGTCGAGATAGGTCTGCCAGTGCTTTTCGCCGACCTGGTAGAACACCGTGCGCAACCCCATTTGGTCGGCTTCTTCGCGGAAGCGCCAGATCAGCGCACGCGCCACCTCCGGGGAGCCGACGGGGTCGCCCATCGAGATCAGCGAGCCGCCGTAGCGTTGCATCATCACAAAGCCGCTGCTCTGCTCATCCAGGAGGAACGCTTTGTCGCCGGTCAGCGCCAGGCAGGCCTGAGTATCGGTGCTGGTGGCCAGAATCGGCGCCAGCGTCCGCAGTGTGGGTGCATCGGCTGCGGGCATCGGGCGGCGCCCGCCACGCAGCAGGCGCGCCATGCCGAACACGATCACGCCCACGCACAGGATCAGCGCGGCCCGTAACGCACGCGGCGCATTGGCCGAGGTGGCGAACTGCCACCACAGGTCGTTGCTGTATTCGACATGGCTGTAGACGAAGAACAGCAGCCAGAAAGTGGCCACCAGCACCAGGCCCAGGTTGCTCAGCCAGCGCCACGACCAGGCTTCGTCCAGCAGCGCGCCCTGTCGATAGAACTCGCGCCGCGCTGCCCATAGCGCAACCGCCGCCAGTGCCGCCGACAGCGACACCGAGATATGGCTGCCGCGCAGCAGTGCGAACGGCGGCACCAGCAAGCACACGCCCAAGGCCAGCATCCAGGCCGAATGGCTGCGGCGCTGCAGGCCCTGGCCGATCAGCAGCAGCATCATGCCGCCCAGGCTGACCAGCAGATGCGAGGTTTCGATCAGCGGCAATGGCGCCACTTCCTGGCGCGCGGCCGGCGTCGGCAGGGTGCCGTCGATCACCAGCGCCGCTCCTACCGCGAACACCGCCAGCGCCAGAATCTGCGGCAGCCATGGACGCAAGGCCTTCCACACACTGCGCGCGGTACTGGCGCCGACGCGTACCGGCACGCGCAGCCCGGAGGCCGCCGCCATCGCCACCGAGATCAGCAACGGCACGATGTAATACGTCACCCGGTAGACCAGCGCCGCCGCCAGCACTGCAGCCGGGGTGACATGCGGCAGCAGTTCGAGCAGGCTCCACTCGAACACGCCGAGGCCGGCCGGCACGGTAGAGATCAGCCCGGCCACCACGGCCACCAGCCAGATGCCGATGAAGCCGAAGTAGCCGGTGCCCGAATCCGGCGGCAGCAGCACATAGAATGCGGCTGCGGCCAGGCCCAGTTCGACCACGCTGAGCGCGGTGACGCCCAGCACGGTGGTGCGGTCCGGTAACCAGAACCGATGGCTGCGGATGCCGAACTCGCGGCCCTGTCGACCGACCAGCATCAGCATGGCGACATAACCGACCAGCAGGGCGATGCCGGCGATGCGGATGGCTTGCGCAGTAATTGGCAAGGCGCGCGCAGCGGCTTCCGGTTCCAGCATCAAGGCCAGGCCGAGCAGCACCCAGGCCCCGAAAATGAAGCCAAGCGTGCTCATCAGCACTACCTGGCCGATCTCGGCCAGGGTCAGGCCCACGCTGCCATAACCGCGCAGACGCACGGCGCCGCCGGTGAGTGCGGCAAAACCCAAGGTCTGCCCGACCGCATGCGCCATGAAGGCGGTAATGCCCACCCGCGCCGGATGCAGCTGCTTGCCGGTGCGCTTGAGCCCCACCCAGTCGAAGCCCACCAGGCACACATAGCTGCTCAAGCCGAGCAACAGCGTCAGCGTGATCTGCCCGGCACCCAGCGCACGGAAGGCATGCCGGATCTGGCGGTAGCCGTGGTCGGTGAACTGCGAAGACAGCGCATGCAGGGCCATCGCCAGAATCGCCAGGCTGACGATCACCGGCAGGGCGCGGCGCCAACCGCTGGCGGAGGTTTCGGAAGAGGCGGGGGTATCCGTCATGAGGGCAACGGGATCTGCTGAAAGGGAAGGAGGGTGCATGCACGAGGCGTGCCGCGCGCGCATCGGCAGTGCATGGGCCGGTCGGGTCGAAGGTACATGCAGCGTGGTTGCGAAAGTGCCGACATCCAGTGAACGCGTGGTTCGATCCTACCGACATAGTGCCTGTGCGGGCCGGCCGCGCGCATCATAGGGCAAAGCCGCACCCACGTGCCGCACGGACACGACAGGACCGCCATGACAGTTGGAGCGCAGGCAGGCTGCTGATGCGCAATCCCCCCGATTGCCCGAGGTCTGCGTCCCTGGCGCAGACGCTGCCGCCGCGCTGGAGCGGCCACGCCGGCAGCATCGCCGCCATGGCCGGCCTGGCCTTCATCGGGCTGGTGCTGGCGCTGCAATGGCTGCGCAGCGACCTGTGCTGGGTGGATGCGAACTGAGCGCCTATCTGCACGGCTCGCAGGGTGTGTTCTTGCGCACCGCCTACTGCCTGTTGGCCGCCACGATGGCATGGCTGGCGCCTGGCCTGTATGCAGCATGGGCGCCGGCCGCGCGCAGCCGCACCGTGCCGGGTCTGTTCTGGATGGTGGGGGTGGGCGTGTGCATGATGTCGACCGGCGACAGCTGGATGCCCGAACTGGCGCCAGAGGCGGCCAAGCTGGTGCACGTGCTGTCGGCGGACATGACGTTTCTGTGCGTGATTGCGGCGGTGTTGCTGCAATCGTGGTATTTCCGCCGCGATCCGCTGTGGCGCGCGCACTTTCCCGCGGCCTTCCTGCTGGGCTGGGCCGCGTTTGCGGCGTTGCTGTTCCATGTCACCGTGACCAGCGCGCCCTTGGGCATCAGCCAGAAGATCGCCATCGTGCTGATCGTGGTCTGGATGGCACGGGCGGGCACCGTGTTGGCGCGCTGCGTGCGCAACGGGGCTGCATGCGTGCCGCATTCGCGGGACAATGCGGGCGTCAATCAACCGTAGGAAGTCAGAAATGGTGCAGCGATTCGATGCGGGTCCGCGGATGTCCGAAATGACCGTCCATGCTGGCGTGTGCTATCTGGCCGGCCAGATTGCCGATGACACCAGCCAAGACATCACCGGTCAGACCCGCCAGGTGCTGGGCGAGATCGACAAGCTGCTGGCGCTGGCGGCCAGCGACAAGACCAAGATTCTGCGGGCAGAAATCTTTCTCGCCGACATCGCCGATTTCGATGGCATGAACAAGGCCTGGGACGCGTGGGTGCCGCACGGCTTCACGCCTGCCCGCGCCACCGTCGAAGCCACGTTGGCGCGACCGGAGTGGAAGGTGGAAATCGTTGTCACCGCTGCGGCGGGCTGATCGCACTACCGAGAAAGCGATCAGCATGCGGTGCGCGCGATTGCACGCACCGGCATCATGGCGACCGAGTGACTGCTGCGCAGCTGTCACGGCTGGCGCATGCACGTGTGTTGCCCGGGTAGCCGCCAGTCGTCTTTGCAACGAATGCTGTCGGCGGTGCGGTCAGCGTTTGACGAAACGGTAATGCGCCACGCCCCACTCGCGGCCTTTGTCGTAGCCGAACAGTTCCGCGCAGGCCAGCCAGAACATGCGCCAGCGCTGCCACCACCGCTGTGCGTCGTCGCCGTAGGTCTGCTTCAACAACGGCATGATCTGATCGCGGTGGCGGTCCTGGTTTTCCAGCCAGGCGTTGGCGGTTTTTTCGTAATGTTCGCCCGACAGCACCCAGCGTTGTTCGATCACCACGTCCTGCTGGAAATGCAGCAAGGTATCGGCCGCCGGCATCAGCCCGCCGGTGAAGAAATGCCGGCCCATCCAGTTGTCTTCGCCGGCCACTTCGAACGGGTAAGCCAGGTCGCGGTGGCAAAAAATGTGCACGAACAACTTGCCGCCCGGCGCCATCCAGTTGCCGACGCGTGCGAGCAACTCGCGGTAATTGCGCATGTGCTCGAACATCTCCACCGACACCACGCGATCGAAGCTGCCCGGCGGCAATGCCAGCGCGTTGACGTCGGCAGTGATCACCTGCACGTTGCTCAGCCCACGCACGCGGCACTGCTCCAGGATGTGCGCGCGCTGCGGGCGTGAGTTGGAGACCGCCGTGATGCTGGCACCCGGATGGCGCTCGGCCATCCACAGGGTCAGCGAGCCCCAGCCGCAGCCCAGCTCCAGAATGCGCTGGCCATCGGCCAGTTCGGCGCGCTCGCCGTACAGCGCCAGCATGCGTTCTTCGGCGGCATCCAGATTCGGCGTGCTGGCGTCCCAATAGCAACTGCTGTACTTGAGCCGGCGGCCCAGGCACAGGGTGAAGAACTGCGGCGGCAATTCGTAATGCTGGCGATTGGCCGCATCGGTTTCGATCGCGATCGCGCTGACGCGCAGGCTGTCGATGAAGGCGCGCTGGCGTTCGCCGTTGGCATCGGCATCGTTGCCGCGCTCATCGCGCAGGCGTTGCGCGCACAGGCGGCGGATGCCGTAGCGCAATGCGGCGTCGGGCAACACACCGGATTCGGCGAGCCGGGTGACGAAGGCTTCTTCAGGCTGCGTGGAGGGCGGGACGGTAACGGTGGACATGCAACTCTCCAGGCAACTCAGGACGAAGGGGGAAGCGGAAAGAACGCGCTGGTGCTGCGCTGGTAGCGGGCGTAATCCTCGCCACGCGAGCGCAGCGCCTGCTGCTCGGTGTAGGGGATGCCAGTGAAGCGATACAGAAACACGAACATCACCACCGGGCCAAGCGCGCACAGCGCCACCGGCCACGGGCCAGCACCCACGGCCAGCGCCAGGTAGGCAAACCAGTGCACGAACTCAAAAAAGTAATTGGGGTGGCGCGAGTACCGCCATAGACCGGTGCGGCAGGTCTTGCCGCCATTGGCAGGGTTGGCCTTATGCGCCGACAACTGCCGGTCGGCCAATGCCTCGCCACCGACCGCGATCAACCACACCGCAATGGCAATGCTGGTCCACACGCTCCAGCCGGTGCGCGGGTTGCTGGCAGCGGCCAGAAACGGCACCGCGAACAGCACCACCATCATCGCCTGGGCCAGGAAGAACCCGAGGAATTTGCGCTGGCTGCCATTCCAATGCGCGCGTAGCGCGCGGTAACGGCCATCTTCGTGCGGGTCGCCGAACACGCGTACGCCCAGATGCAGCGCCAGCCGCGCCCCCCACACACCGCCAAGCACCGCCACCAGCACCCGCGGCAGCACGGCGCCCTCGGACATCCATGCGCAATACGGCGCCGCCAGCGCCAGGCAGCCCGCCCACAACACATCGACCGGGCCGGCGTTGCCGCTGCGGCGTTGCCATCGCCAGCCGATCACCATCACCACGCTTGCGAACACGCCCACATGCAGCAGCGGCCAGGCATTCATTGCAGTTCTCCGGTGATGTGCTCAGGCAATGGTCGCGCCAGCCGGCGTGCATACAGCGACAACACACCGCAGGCCACGCCCCAGCCGATGCCCACGGCTAGCACGGCATGCAGGTAGGGCGATTGAAATTCCACTGCGTGCCAGCTGCGTTCCGCCAGCCAATACGAAAACGGCCCGAAGATGGTGCCGAGCAACACCGCCAGCCACGGCCGCTGCATCACCGCGGCCAGCGAATGATTGAGGGTGAGCGCAAATCCCAGCCACAACGCCAGGATCCATGGCGGTGCCAGCAGGCTGCCTGACCACGGCGCGGCGTAGCGCACCCAATTGGCGGCGGCAAGCGTGGTGTCCAGCAGCAATCCCAGCGACAACGCCGCGATCATCAATTGCACATCGCCCGGCGCCCGGCGCGATGGCCACAGCTGGTACAGCGCGAACACGGCCAGCGCCAGCAGCGTTGGCCAAGTGCGTGCATGCGCGGCAGCGCTGACCGCCACCAGCCACAGCACCTGCAGGCCGAGGTAGTTGCCGAGCTGCTTCATGCGTCGGCGGCAAGGCCGGGCACGAACTGCGGCGGGCGTGCGCCGGGCTTGCTCAGCCACAGATGCACATCGCCGATCGAGCGTTCCAAGAAACCGGCTTCGCAATAGGCCAGATAGAACTCCCACATGCGGATGAAGCGCTCGTCGTAGCCCAGCGCACGCACCTGCGGCAATTGCGCCATGAAGCGCTTGCGCCACGCGCGCAAGGTCAGCGCATAGCTCGGGCCGATGTCTTCCAGATTGAACAGGCGCAAATCGCTGGCGCGCGCGACCGCCCCGGTCATAGCCGCCACCGAAGGAATGAAGCTGCCCGGGAAAATATGCCGCTTGATGAAATCCACCGAGTGCAGCGCCTGTTTGTAGCGGTGATCTTCGATGGTGATGGCCTGGATCAGCGCCTCGCCATCGTCGGCCAGCAGGCTGCCGACCTTGGCGAAATACGTGTCCAGATACTGATGGCCAATCGCTTCGATCATCTCGATCGACACCACGCGGTCGAAGCGGCCTTCCAGATCGCGATAGTCACGCAACAACACCGTCACCCAATCGCTCAAGCCGGCTGCGGCGATGCGTTGCGTGGCCAGATCGAACTGTTCGCGTGAAATGGTGGTGGTGGTGACGCGGCAGCCATGCGTGCGTGCGGCATACAGCGCAAATCCGCCCCAGCCGGTGCCGATCTCCACGACATGATGCTGCGGGCCCAGGCGCAATTTCCGGCAGATGCGTTCGAGCTTGCGGGTGGCTGCACGCTCCAGTGCTGCTTCGCCTTGCGCTTCTTCGCCATCGACGAATATCGCCGACGAGTACATCAGGTTTTCATCCAGAAATAGCTTGAACAGCGGGTTGCCCAGATCGTAGTGCGCAGCGATATTGCGCCGGCTGCCGCTGCGGGTATTGCGCGCAAACGCGTGCAGGCTGCGCATGGCCCAGCCGCCCAGGCGTGCGGTACCGGTCTCCATCGCGTCCAATCGCTCGCGGTTGCGCAGCAGCAGCCGCATCAACGCCACCAGGTCGTCGCACTGCCACTGCCCATCCATATACGACTCGCCCGCACCGACGCTGCCGTTGAGCGCAGCCTGGCGATAAAAACCGGGATCGATCACGCGCAATTGCGTCTGCAAGGACTCCGCGCCAGTCGCCGTGCCCAGCGTGGTGACCGTGCCGCCTTCATGCAACTGCAGCTGCCCGTCGCGCAATTGCCCAAGCGTGGCCAGCAGGCGCTTGCGCAGCAGACGGTCTGACCAGGAAGCCGCGCGTGGCTCAGCGTGATCGGGCAGGGACGTGGCGTTCATCGGGGTTCTCGCACAGGCGGGTGAGGGTGGTCGTGGACAGGGTTGCCGCGCAGCCACAGGCGCAAGGCTTGCCAGTGAATGGCGATCACCACCCAGACCGTCATCAACGGATAAGCCAGCAAGGTGCGCGCCAGAGTGCGCCCGGTGATCGGTTGACGTTGCAGCACCAAGGTGGCGTCGAAGCGGCGCGTGCCGCGGTTGTCGATGGCGCCGCCGGCATCGTCGCCGATGGCATCCAGTACATCCATATGCACGCGCAACTGCGCATCCGGCACGCTGAAGCGCCAGTCGTAGCGGTGCTGCATGCCCATGAACGGCGAAACGTGGAAGCGCTTGTCGAAGCGCCACGCATGCACATCGCGATGCGTGCGCGCCTGCGCTACCGGCAGCACATAGGTATGACGCTGCTGCCAGGGCGTGTTGGTGATTTCGGCCACGATCCAGCGCAGGGCGTCGTGGCGATCGAAGCAGTAGTAGAAGCTGACCGGGTTGAACACGTGGCCGAAATAGCGCAAGTGCGTCAGCAGCCGAATCGCGCCTTCGGGGCGCTCGCCGGTGTGTGCCTGCACGCAGTCGCGTACCGCCTGGTCCAGTGGCATATTCGCATCGCCCAGATAATCGCTGCGCCGGAACTGCGCCAGGTTGGCGCGCCCCACCGACCATAACCAGCGCCGCGCAAACACCTGGTCCAGTTCGGACAGATCCACATACATCAGGAACAGGCGATAGCGGAATTGCAGTGCTCTGGGCATGAAGCGGCGATGCCGCACCCAGCCGGTGTAGATCGCGCTGCGCAATGGACCCGCCACGCAACCGGCGCCGCTGCCCTCTGCGGGGGGCAAGGGTGCCGCGTCGGTGTGGGCTTCGCGCAGCAGCTGCATCACCACCGCACTCCCAGGCCCTGCGCGACATCCACGCCGCTGCGCAGGCCGTCTTCGTGGAAACCGAAGCCCCATGCCGCGCCGGCAAACCAGGTGTTCTGCACGCCCTGAATCTCCGCCTTGCGCGTCTGCGCTGCCAGTGCGGCTGCGTTCTGCACCGGGTGGCGATAGCGCATGCGCCGCAGCACCTTGCTCGGGTCGATCGCGTCATTGCGATTGAGGCTGACGATGAACTGTTGCGGGGAGCTGATCGACTGCAGCGCATTCATCCAATAGCTCACCGTGCAGGCGGCATTCGGGTCGGCCGGCACGTGCGCATTCCATGCCGCCCAGGCGCGCCGGTCGCGCGGCAGCACGCTGGCATCGGTGTGCAGCACGGTGTCGTTGTCCTGGTAGGTGATGCCGCCCAGGATCTGCTGCTCGGCTGGCGTGGCATCGCTGAGCAAGGCCAGCGCATCATCGGCATGACAGGCCAGCACCACGTGGTTGAAATGTTCCTCGCAACGTGAGGCATTCACCACCACGCCATTGGGCGTGCGTCGGATCGCCCGGACCGGCGTGGACAAGCGTTCGATCACCTGCCAGCGCCGACGCAATGCACGCACATAGCTGTTGGAGCCGCCACGTACCACCTGCCACTGCGGACGCCCGCTGAGTTGCAGCATGTGGTGATTGGCCATGAAGCCGATCAGTTGGCCCATGGGAAATTCGAGAATGGTCTGCGAGGGCGAAGACCACAGCGCCGATGCCATCGGCACCAAGTGCTGGTCGCGAAATGCATCCGAATAGCCGTGCCGCTGCAGATACGCGCCCAGCGTGCTGAAACGCTCGTCGCTGTGCAGCACCGCCGGTGCCTGGCGATAGAAACGGCGTAGGTCCGCCAGCATGCGCCAGAAGCGTGGGCTGAGCAGATTGCGGCGCTGGCAGAACAACCCGCCGAGGCTGCCGGCGTTATATTCAAGCCCGCTGCGCGCATCGTGTACCGAAAAGCTCATCGTGGTCGGCTGCGCGGCCACGTCCAGCTCGGCGAACATGCGTGTGAGCAGCGGGTAATGCTGCGGATTGAACACGATGAAGCCGCTGTCCACTGCATAACGCTGACCTTCCAACTGGATGTCGTGCGTGTGCGTATGCCCGCCCAGATAATCGGCGGCCTCGAACAAGGTCACTTCGTAGCGCCGCGACAACAGCCACGCCGCGCCGAGGCCGGCAATGCCGCTGCCGACCACGGCAATCCTGCCCTCGCTCATTGCCTCACCCGTTCGGCCCGCTGAGTGAGCCGCTTCGGCATCGGCTTGAGGTCCCACACCAGCCCCACCCACGACATCGCGGTAAGCCCGTACCAGGTCACATCGTATTCCCACCACCGCAAGCCCTGGCGCACGGAGCCGGGGAAGAAGTGGTGGTTGTTGTGCCAGCCTTCGCCAAAGGTAAGCAATGCCAGCAGCCAGTTGTTGCGGCTATCGTCGCGCGTGTCGAAACGCTGGCTGCCGAAGCGATGCGCCAGGGAGTTGATGGTGAAGGTGGCATGGAACAGCGCCACGGTGGAGATCGCAAAGCCCCACGCCAGCAATTGCGCACCGTTGGTCTTCAGCGCGGGCGCCGCAACCGCCAGCCAGTCGCCGAGCAGGTAGAGGCCGAGCGCCAGCAGCGCCGGCATCACGATGTCGAAGCGGTCCAGAAAGCGCAGTTCGGCAAAGCGGCGCAGGTCGGGAATCACGTCCCAATCGGTGCGGAAATTGCGTGGGGTCAGGAACCAGCCGGTGTGGCTCCACCAGAAGCCGTGCTGCGCCGGCGAATGCGGGTCGCGGCCGGTATCGGTATGCCGATGATGGTTGCGATGATGCGCCGCCCACCACAGCGGCCCGCGCTGCACGCAGGTGGCACCGATGGCGGCGAAGACGAATTGCAGCACCCGTGAGGTCTTGAACGCACGGTGCGAGAAGTAGCGGTGATAAAACCCGGTGAGCGTGAACATGCGCAATGCGTACAGCGCCACCGCCATGCCCACCGCAAACCACGACGCGCCTACCCAGAACACCGCCAAGCAAGCCAGATGCAGTGCAATGAAGGGCAGTGCACGCAGCCAGTCGATGCGATCGGCGCGGGCTTCGTCCAGGGGCTCGTCGGTCTGCGAATCCACCCAGCGACGCAGGCTGCCGATGCGCGCGGCCAACCCGCTACGCGGTGGCGTGGGTGTGGGCTGCGGTGCTGCGGCGTGAGGGTCCAAGCCAGTACTCGACACGCGTGATTCTCCATAGGTAATCGTGACCCGATACGGATGCTGCCGGCAAACAGATGCACCGGGCCGCTTGATGGTCGCATGCATGGGTGAGGTTCGCTTGGCGTCGCCAATGAATCGCGCAGCTGCGCACACATTGCCCCCAGCAGACACTGCTGGCGCGGACGAGGCGGTTTTCGATGAAATCCCGCTTGCGAAGCGCTCGCAAGCGGGGTCAGGCGTGCCGAATCAGGGCGCCATTGCCAGCGTGCTGATGCCGCCCTTTGCGACCACAGTGCCAGTGGCAACGCCACCCGGGGCGCCGCCCGGCGGTTCCAGCGTGACGGCCAGGAGCGCCTCGTTGCTGAGCATGGGCATCAGCTTATCCGGGATTTGCGCACGACGTGCACGTTGATCGTCGAACGTGCCCATTGAATGCGCCTTGCCATCGGGGGTGATCAGCCACAACTCCGGTACCTTGCCGACGGTGGCGGTGCGGTCCAGCGGTGTCACCGTGATGGTGTGCTTGTCGGCATCCATCAACGCCACGTAACCGGGGCGACCGTCTTGGGTGGCCAGGGTCGAGGTCATGGCGATCCCGGTCGTGGCAGGCGGATGGGTGGCAGGCGGGGTGACCGGAGTTTGCACGACCTCGCCGGTCGGCGGCGGCTGTACTGCTTCCGGCGGCGTGCGCACGTTGAGCAGAGCGAGCACGCACACCGCTGCAGTAGCCAGGCCGCCGACGCTGGCCCAGCGCCAGAACCGCACGTTGTTCCACAAGGGCACTGCCGGCGTATTGGGGCTGACCGGCGCCGCAGACGGCACCGCGCGCAAGGGCGTATCGAAGCCCAGCGTCTGGCGCACACGTGCCCACACGTGATCCGGTGGGGTCTCGGTAACGATTTCTTCCAGCAGCGGCGCCAGCAGTTCCTGCCACTGCCCCACGGCCTGGGCGAACTGGCCGTCGGTGGCAACGCGTTGTGCGGCCGCCAGGCGTTCTTCTACGCTCAACGGGCCGAGCACGTATTCGCCGGCAAGCACGTCGCGCGGCGTTTCCTGGTCGATGGGCAAGGGCGTGCTCATCGTTCCAGACATGCCTTGAGTTTGGCCAGACCACGACGGATCCAGCTTTTGATCGTGCCGATCGGTGTGTCGGTGCGCGCGGCGAGTTCTTCGTAAGTGATGCCTTCGAAGAACGCAGTGCGGATCAATTCGCTGCGCGGCGGCTCCAGTTCGGCCAGACAATGATCGATGCGCCGCCGCGTGCTGGCGCGCTCGGTGCGCTCCAGCGGCGAGGCATCGTTGGCACGTAGCTCGCCGGCATCGTCCAGCGCCACGTTGCGGCGCTGCGGCGCGTTGGCGCGCAGATGGTCGATCGCCTTGTTGCGCGCGATCATCGCCAGCCAGGTCAGCCCGCGTGCGCGGCTCGGGTCGAACTGCCCGGCCTTGTGCCAGATCAGCGTAAACACATCCTGCAGCACCTCTTCGGCTTCGGCACGTTGCGGGATCATGCGCAGGCATACCCCGAACAGCTTGGGCGAGGTCTGCCGGTACAGCGCTTCGAAAGCATGCCGGTCGCCGCCCGCGGTTGCGGTCAGCAGGCGTCCGGTCTCATCGTCGTCGTGGCCAGGAATGGCACTCATGCGGTCGGGCGTTGGGTTAGGTAGCGGCGATGCTACCGGACTGCGCCGAGTGTGTCTTTCACTTGCGTTGGAACCACAGCAATACTGCAGCGAGCAGCAACAGGATCTCCACACCGGCAAGCGCAACCGTGGGTGCAGAGACCGGCCACAAGCGCGCGAGCGCGACGTTGCGGAACAGTACGATTGGAACGTAGAACGCCAGTGCGACCACCAGCCCAGTGCGGGCTTGATCGGTCCATGCGAAGTAGCTGAACAGGAATGCCATGCCCAACTGCAGGCCACCGTAGATGACCAGGTATTCGGATTGGCCGGCAGGCGAAAGCTGGGTATAGCCCACCGCCGTTGCGGTCTTGGCCGGAGAGAGCGTGCACCACACTGCCAGGGCGAAGTAGAGCACTGCATTGATCCAGAGATAGGCTTTTGCCACGGCGGTGCTCCTGTGCGGGGAATGGGTGCCCGGGCCGTTGTACGCAACGGCGCGTGGGCGAGCGTGAAGATGGCGCGGGCCCGGCTCACAGGGCGCTGCACGACGTGGTCAGCGGCTGCTCGCGTGCCTGGCGTAATTCCTCGGCACTGGCCGCGCGCGCAGCGGTGTCAGGGAATACGATGCGCACGTGCGGATAGCGGCCATTCGCATCGCGCAGATTACCGACGCCCCGGAATTCGAGCAGGCGTTTGTCGGCGATCGAATAACGCACCTCCAGCGACGGCACTGCCGCGGCGTACCAGGCATCCAGACTGATGCGAAAACGCCGCTGGCCGGCAGCATCGCCCATGCGTTCGACCCGGAAGCGCAGTTGCCGCTGCAGGCTGGGCAACACGAAATCCACCTTCTGCGGTGCGCTTGCAATGGCGTCCCACTGCGCGCGCAAATAGGTGTCGAACCCGGCGTCGATCACCCGCGCGCCGGCGCCAGGCGGCAGCGTGGTGCGGCGTTCGGGTTTGCCTGGAGCGAGCTGAAACATCTCGCGCACGCCATCGCGGTGGCGTACACCTTCGCGATAGCCATCGCGCCCGTCGATCAGGCTGAAGTCGGGCGAGGTGCCGCCGCCGTCAACCTGCTTGCGCGCGAACGGTCTCCCGTCCGGGCAGCGGTACAGCACCAGCCGCGCGCCATCGTCGAGCAACCAGTGCGACTCGCGATACCGCAACGCGCCGCTGTCGCCATCGAAGGCATCGCCGTCCACCCGCCTCACTGCTGCTGCACTGAGTGGCAGGCTGCATAGCACCAGCAGCAGCGGAATCGGCCGGCAACGGATAGCAAGGGTGGCGAGGGCAGCGGCAAGTGGACGCATCGGCAGATCCTCGATGGGAGTGCATACCCATACGGGCGCGGCCGCAGCACGGATGCGCCAGCTGCGTCAGGACGTTCCTGACGGCGAGGTGGTTGGACGCTGGCGCGGCTGGCTGGCAGTGGTGGGTGATGGCGCTGACGGTGCTGCAGCGGCACGGCGTCGTATGGCAACCGGTGGTCTTGCCGCAAGGGGCGAGCGAGCGTGACAACAATGGTGGCGGCACATGCCGGGGCAAGCGCGCATGGTGCACCGTTTCGAACGGTGGGCGCATGCGCGCAGCGCGATCAGGTGGGCTGCGCAGTCTGCGGTGGCTCGCTGCCACCGGTGCGCAGCGCGGCGCATCGACATGTCGGTGGCGCACGTCTGCATGCGCATGCGACTGGCGCGCAGCCAAACGCCGTTGTAACCCGGAGATTCGGACCAATGCCAACGCGCTTGCGGCGGTGTCGATGTTTTTGGTGCCTGCCTTCCAACCTGGATGCGGCAGATCACTGATCGATCGAGGCATCGCCTGCATGTCGCGCTAGCGCGAATCCGCCTTCGCAGCAGGTGGGACTGCGCGCCAATCCATGACCACGCAGGCATCGACTGGGCGCGGCATCGCGCTGAGCGCCGCGCTCAACCGGCTGGATGCAATTCGATACAATCCACCGGGCAGGCCGGCAGACACAGCTCGCAGCCGGTGCACAGCGGCGCGATCACCGTATGCATGTGCTTGGCGCCGCCGACGATGGCATCCACGGGGCAGGCATGGATGCACTTGGTGCAGCCGATGCAGTCGGCTTCCACGATCCAGGCCACCTGCGGCAATTTGTGCGCGCCGCGACTGCGGTCGTAGGGACGTGCCGGCACGCCCAGCGCCTGCGCCAATGCGCGTGCACCCGCATCGCCGCCGGGTGGGCAGTGATCGATCGTCGCTTGGCCCTCGGCCATCGCCTGCGCATACGGACGACAGCCGTCATACCCGCATTGCCCGCATTGGGTCTGCGGCAGCAGGCGGTCGAGGCGTTCGACCAGGTCGGGGCCAGGGGCGGGCATGGTGGCCATCTCAGCGCAGCAAATTGCCGCGATACCAGCGTTGTTGCGCAAGCGCGAGCATTGGTTTGTCTTCGCGGCTGTCGCCATAGGCGTGTACGCAGTCGTACCGATGCAAGTCGTAGTGACTGCGAATCCGCGCGACCTTGTGCGGCCCACAATCGCCTTCGGCATAGCGCCCGGTCAGCACGCCTGCAGCATGTTCCAGCCGGTTGCAGACCAGCGATAGCCCATGCTCTGTGCACCACGGCTGCAGATACAGATCCAGATCCAGCGAACCCGACACCAGCACCACTTCATGTCCCTTCGCCTGATGCCAGTCGATGCGTTGCATCATCTCGCCGCGCAGCATGCCCGGCAGCGCGGTGCGCGCGTACTCGGCGCCATGCGCGGTCATCTCATCGAGCGGGTGGCCGGTGAACACCAGTCGCGTCACCCGCGCGCGCAGTGCGGCTGCAGACACCACGCCCATCCGGGACCCCAGCACCCATGGCCCCGCCTGCCATCTCGCCGCCGCCACCTGCGCCGGCGTTGCCACCTTGCGCAGGAAACGCCCATCGGTGTCGCAGGTGGTGATGGTGTGGTCGAAATCGAACAGGGCCAGGTGCATGGGCAGGGATTGGGAAATTGGGATTGGGGATTCGTTGAAGCCGTGTGCCTGATGTTTCTTCTCCCATCGGGACATTGTCCTCCTTCATGGGGGAGAAGGTGCCCCGCAGGGGCGGGTGAGGGTACGGGCGAAGTACTCGCGTCAGGTCTTCCTCAACAATCAGGTCTTGCTTCTACGATTTCCCGATTCCCGATTCCCGATTCCCGATTCCGCCTCACCGAACCGGCATGCCCGGCTGCGCGCCGCTGTCGGCATCCAGCAGCGCCAGGGCGCCGCCGTCGAAGCCGGCCGATAGAATCATGCCGTCGCTGATGCCGAAGCGCATTTTGCGCGGAGCCAGGTTGGCGATGAACACCACGCTGCGGCCGACCAGCGCTTCCGGCTCGCCGTAGCTGGCGCGGATGCCCGAGAAGATCTGCCGCTTGCCCAGCTCGCCGGCGTCCAGTTCGAAGCGCAGCAGCTTGTCCGAGCCTTCCACGCATTCGCAGACCAGCACCTTGCCGATGCGCAGATCGAGCTTGGCGAAGTCATCCATGCCGATGAAGCTGGGATTGGAGATTGGGGATTGGGGATTCGCAGCTGCAGCGGGCTTTGTGTCAGGCTTGGCCGGTGCAGCTTTGGAGGTGGTAGCCGGAGCTGCAGGTGCGGCGAGGGTGTCCTTGGAAGCGTCGGTCATGGCGTCGATCAGTTTGGGGTCGATACGGGTGAACAGGGCGGTGTAGGGCTGGATCGTGTGCGAGGTCAGCGGGCGGATCACATCCTCCCAACTGGTCATCGGCGCCGACAGGAACGCTTCGGCTTCGGCACAGGTACGCGGCAGGATCGGCTTGAGCGCGGCCACCAGAACCCGGAACAGGTTCAGGCCCTGCGTGCACACCGATTGCAGCTGCGCGTCTGCACTGTCCTGCTTGGCGATCACCCACGGTTTGGTGTCGTCGATGTACTTGTTGGCCTCGTCGGCCAGCGCCATGGTCTGGCGGATCGCGCTGGCGGCATCGTTGCGTTCGTAGGCCTCGCGGATCGGCGCCAGGGCGGCGACGAAACGGTCGTACTGCGCAGCATCGGGCAGCGCCTCGGCCAGCTTGCCGTCGAAGCGCTTGCCGATGAAGCCGGCGCAGCGGCTGGCCAGGTTGACGAACTTGCCGACCAGGTCCGCATTCACCCGCGCGATGAAATCGCCCAGGTTGAGGTCCAGATCGTCCACGCCGCCGGAGGACTTGGCCGCGAAGTAGTAACGCAGCGCTTCCGGTTCCAGGCCGACATCCAGGAAGGTCCGCGCCATCACGAAGGTGCCGCGCGACTTGGACATCTTGGCGCCGTCCACGGTCAGGTAGCCATTGACGTGCAGGCGTGTCGGCGCGCGATGGCCGGTGCCGTGCAGTACCGCCGGCCAGAACAGGCCGTGGAAATTGACGATGTCCTTGCCGATGAAGTGATGCAGTTCGGTCTGCGTGCCGTCGACCAGATGCGCTGCGAAATCCTCGCCCATCTGCGCGCACAGCGTCTTGAAGCTGCACAGGTAGCCGATCGGCGCATCCAGCCACACGTAGAAATACTTGCCCGGCTGGCCGGGCATCTGGAAACCGAAATACGGCGCGTCGCGCGAGATGTCCCAGGCGCGCAGGCCGCCTTCGGCGTCCAGCCACTCCTTGAGCTTGGCCTTGACGCCGGGCAGCGCCACATCGCCAGCGAGCCATTCGTGCAGGAAACCGTCGAACTGCCCCACTTCGAAGAAGAAATGCTCCGAATCGCGCAACTCCGGGGTGGCGCCGGAGATCACCGACCTGGGCTCCTTCAACTCGGTGGGCGCATAGGTCGCGCCGCAGACCTCGCAGTTGTCGCCGTATTGATCGGCGCTGCCGCAGTTGGGGCAGATGCCCTTGATGTAACGGTCCGGCAGGAACATGCCCTTGGCGGGGTCGTAGAACTGCGCCACCGAGCGCCGGCTGATGTGGCCGGCGGCTTCGAGCTTGGTGTAGAAGGCTTCGGTAAGCTCGCGATTGACCGGCGAATTGGTCGAATCGTAATGATCGAAGGTCACCCCGAACGCGGCGAAATCGCGCTCATGGCTGGCCTGGATGCTGGCGATGAAGGCTTCCGGGGTCACCCCGGCCTTCTCGGCGGCCAGCATGATCGGCGTGCCGTGGGTGTCGTCGGCGCAGACGAACCAGGTCTTGTCGCCGCGCAACCGGCGCGCGCGCACCCAGATATCGGCCTGGATATAGCCGACCAGATGGCCAAGATGCAGCGGGCCGTTGGCGTAGGGCAGGGCAGTAGTGACGAGTGCGGTGCGGGTCATGGCGGGCGTGATGCGGGGGAGGCGCGATTATCGCATTAGTGGGAATGGGGAATCGGTTGAAGCGGCCGCTTGCCGTGCTGTCGACGCGCGCTTTCGCCTTGCCGGCGTCTGCATGCGCGATGGCCACCAGCGTCACTGCCTTCTCTCTCGCAGGGATCTTGGTCCGGCCAGCACAAAAAAGGCGCCCCGAAGGACGCCCGCTCTTAACGATTCGCGATTCCCGATTACTCACGCACCCAGGTCTGGGTACGGCCCAGCGCTTCGATGCCGACGTAGCCGCGCATCTGCAGCTTCTTGCCGCCGTCGGTGAGGGTGATCTTGGACTTGTAGGTCTTGCCTTTGGCCGGGTCGAGTACCGAGCCGCCGCTCCAGACCGCGGTGCCGTCGGGCTTGAGGCCCCACAGGATGGTCATGCCCTTGATCGGCTTGCCCTTGAGCGCGCCCTCGCATTTGTTGCAGGTCGGGTTGGGCCCATGGTTGGACTGCAGGATCTCGACCACCTTGCCGCTCAGGGTGCCGTTGGCGGCCTGTTCGATCTGCACCACCGACTTGGGCTTGCCGGTTTCATCGTCGATGGTCGTCCAGCGGCCCACCGGCGAATCGGCGGCCTGGGCCAGCAGCGAGGCGGCCGCCAGCGGCAATGCCAGCATCAGGGTCTTGAAGGTCTTGCGCATGATTCCCCTCCCAGGGATTGCTGGGGCCACCCGTCGGCGGCCTGACGGAGAATGTATACCGTGGAGTATGGTCGCGGAAAGACGTATTGCGGGATGCGTTCATGGGGCCCGCGGTGGCTGACCTTCGACAGTCCTGGCAGCTGGGGAGTGTCCGCGTTCAGCGCCAAGGATGTGACGCGGTGTCTGACGAAGTGCGATGCCCGCCCGGCACGCGTGAGAGTGCCGCAGCACAGCGCAGGTGTTGTACGCCAGCTCAGCCGACCTCGTACAACTCCAGCGGCAAGTCATCCGGGTCGGCGAAGAAGGTGAAGCGGCGGCCGGTGTATTGGTCGACACGAATGTCTTCGGCCGCCACGCCGTGTGCGTTGAGATGTGCGACGGCGGCATCCAGGTCGTCGACGCGAAAGGCGAGGTGGCGCAAGCCGCGTGCTTCCGGGCGGCTGGGCCGCAGTGGCGCGTTGGGAAACGAGAACAGCTCATCTGCCCACCATCGGGCAGGGTTGGATCCAGCTTCCACGAGTCGCGCGTCTGCCGGTAATGCTCATCGAGCACGCGCAGGCCCAGGATCTGGCAATAGAACTGTTTGGACGTTGCATAGTCGCCAGCGATGATTGCCACGTGGTGGAGTCCGGCGAGCATCATGCGGCGCTCCCAAGCAGTGCTGGCGGCAAAGCGGCTGATGGTGAGGTATGCGATCCCGCGCTGCGCGCATAGCGCTTGCGCGTGCCTGCGATTAATCATAAGTCAGTAAATTAGGGAACAAATGCCGGTGTCTGCTGTCCAACCATCCATGAAGAAGAGAGACGGACGTTTGGTATCGCGGGCGGCGCTGGAAGAAATGCGCCTGATGGCGTTGCAACGGATGGGCGAAGGCGAATCGCCGGCCGAAGTGGCCGCGTCGTTCGGATTGCATCGCGGCTGGGCGTACAAAGTGCTGGCGCGAGCACAGGAGGGCGGCGCTGGCGCATTGATGACGCGTAA
>NZ_JBBYGR010000064.1:0-33816 GCF_038405005.1 Xanthomonas sp. JL1
TGGGCTGAGCGCACGTTCTGCGGGTGCACCCGCGCGGCCATGGGCTCCACGCTCTTGCGCCCTCCAGGCAGTAGCAACCCTTTCAGGTACCAGTGTGCGGGCTGTTTGCGATCCGCATGGGACAGGGCGGCAGCAACTACTTCCCCGTACTGTTCAAAACGCACTTCCAGTGACCTATTCAACACAGCTCTCCCACGCGGCCTGAAGGTCTTCCAATAGTGGCACAAAGATACGATTATTTGTAACACAGTGGAACTAATGGAAGACGCAATTACTCACCGGCCATAATCCTTTTTGGAGTACGTGGCTTTAGCCGCAAGGCAGGCTGCTCGATAAGATGCCAAGAAATCCAGGCCAATAGCCCAGTAATCGTGAGTGCTAGCGCGAGGCTTGTATTAAACGAAATACTTTCACCCCAAAGCCAAAATAGAGTTTGCTGCACTGGGAAAGCATAAATGTAAATACCGTAGGACATGTCACCGAAGCGGCCGAATCTTCTCATAATTGGAAAAGACAAGTTCCCCAAGACTACAAAGAAGAAAGGCGTAAACAAGAAGACCGCGATCAACTGATGGTCGTTTTGAAAAAGCAGCAAAAATGCTGTCATAACCACCAAAAAACTTGGAATAATTCGATTCCAACTCGACCATATCTCGCGAAAGTAGTGCAAGAGAACACCAGAGAAGAAGAAAGTGGCGAATTCTATTTCATGTACTCTTCCACCACCAGCCCGGAATACATTTTCAGCGTCATGATAGCCATAGTAATAAACAGCTAAGGCTGCCGTGGCAGCTAGAAGCACCCAGCGCCAGCGCAATACACCAATTACTCCTAGAATGGCGAGGTAGCCATAGCAATGCACCTCTATTGGAATAGTCCAAAGCACCCCGTTGGGAATATAAGGAACCGCACTATCTGGAAACACACCTTGCAAAAATGGCTGCACTTGAAACAGCATGGTTTTGAAATAAGTCCAAGTTAACTCATTTAAGAAGTATTCCTTAAGAGAAAGCGTCGTAACAGCTGGCCCGAGTAAAAATGCACACAAAATAAGGACGCAAAGCATACCCGGCCAGATACGAAGCAATCGCCGATAAGTGAAACGGACAAGACTAGGATCACGCTGCCAACTCTGCGCAACTAAAAAACCACTAATCGAAAAGAAAATAAAGACCCCATAACCACCCAAGGTCTGGAATTGAAGTACCAGTGGTTCTGGCAGCTTGGCCAAAGCAAAATGATGGCTCACCAGCACGCTGGTAGCGGCAACAATGCGAATAAAATCAAAATTATTACTGCGGTGAGCCAACTCAGACTGAGCCATAGTATCTATACTCGCTCAGGATAATTACTGGTTCGGGTGTTAGTAACATTGGCGAATTCAGACTTCAACGCGGTAGCGAGAGCGCCAGAATCATACAAATTGACGGCAGTTGGGTCTTGACCGAAAAACTTGCGGATCTCCTGTCCCAGGTTCCGGCGACTCACCTGCATATCGAGCCTGAAGCCTCTGAATACCGCCTGTATATGATCATTAGCACCGTTTGGTGATAGCAAAATATTAACTTCGTCTTCGTTAGTCCGGTCGCGCCCAATCCAACCCACGTCTATCGAATAGCCAAATTGTTTACCAGCACTCCGCACAATATGAGAGATTGCATCATCATGCGCGCGCGAAAGCACGCCTGAGTGCACAAACGCTTCTACCTGATTGCGAAATTGAGGATAGCGAAGGTCGATGATGGCTTCATTTGCAGGCACGGTCGTTGCATTCGAGGAAACCAGACCTGCATCCAAATTCGATCCACGTCCGTGATGAAAAACATAAGTCCCAGGAGCCAACGCAATCCGATAGCCGGCTGCAAGGCTACGTAGGCTCCAATCGGTCTCCTCGCAATAGCCACGCCCGAAGCAGGGATCCATGATTCCCACCTTGCGAACAACATCAGTAGAAATCAAGATACAAAAAGAAATACCTGCGGGGATATCCATAACCGCGTCACCGAAATGACCTGCCAAAGTAGCATGCATCCAGTCAACTACATTCTGATCATGCAGATAACGATTAGGATCTTCGTTAGGCAACGAATATAGAGAAACGTTGTTCGACCAAGCAGTCACCGAACCCACATTATTTTGACGGGACGCTCGCAACATCTGTCCCATTAAGTCTCGGGGGTACAGAACATCTGAATTACTAATAACGACATAGTCGTAACCTCGCTTAACAGCCGTCAGCATTCCTAGACTGACATTGCGCGGGATACCGAGGTTGCGAGGAGTACAGTAATACATTACGCCACGCTCCTTACAGAACGCAGACAGCTCCTCACTCCAGCCGGGCTCGGGACTCGCGTCATCCAGGACTAATACATCTATTTGTGCTTCCTGCTGATCTAGGCGCAGCGCACTTTTGATTGCGGCAGGTACGAATGCCCGCCCGTTATACACCGTGATGCAATGAAGAATACGAGGACGGTCCATTACAGACACCGACGCAGCTTACTGCTAAACATCGAAGCAAACTTCACCAAACGCGATGCACGTATCTGCGCATAACGATTATGGACATCGTCGTAGCCCTCAAAATTGGTGACTGAGTACGAAATGGGCGCTGCACCGATACGTAAGCGCTCCAATTCCGATCGAGTCTGGATCAGCTCCCGACTCATAGAGGTCAGACGCGAAGTGAGGTCCATCACGCGTGCATTGGCTACTTCGAAGTCAATGAGTGCTTGTTCAAGCGATATTTGATCAAGGTCAGTCGTATTCATATTTTAAACCTCTGGAAATATTAGTTTCGCGGCGCGGACGCAAGCGTTTGACGGTACGCCACGGTCAGATCGGCTGCAGTCGCACTCCAAACGAGGCGCCCACCGCTAGCAAGGACACGCTTGATATTTTTTCCGGCCAACTGGGGATCTTGCAATAACTGCTGGCAATGATCCGCCATGCGCAACGGATCCCAATCCTGAGGAAGTTCTGGCGAATCTATTAGCTCCCTAAGTGGGCCGAAGCTCACATGCGCCGTTGGGGTTCCCATAGAAGCAGCCTCAAACGGGACGAGGCCGAAGCCTTCCGCTGAGGTTGGATACAACACGATGCTGGCATGCCGCAATAACCAGTTCCTGACCGCACTACTTACATCTGGCATTATTACAAGTTGCTCTTCGTCAGCGCCCCAGCGGGCGACTGCTTCTTCTTGCCGAGAGCTTCCCTTGGCGACCACTGCACCAGCCATAACTAAGGCGATATTGTGGCCGCGTCGACGCAACTCTTTCCAAGCCAGGATAGCCAGGTCACGATTCTTATGGCTATAGCTCGCACCCAGTACCAACAAAAACTGCGCGGCAACCAGCCCCTTTTCGACGAGTGCCGGAGGCACTTTCTCCACATCTGTATCAGTCAGGTGGTCACCGCCGTTCTTCACCACATAAATTCGCTGGAGCTCAACCGCCAAACGCTCATCAATGATCGACTCGGAAGTATCATCAGAGATCGCCACGATAGCGTCAGAACGACCTGCGGCGATTTCGATGTTCCTCCGATATTCTAGCCAACGTTGACCTGTCTCATGATAGCTGCCGACGCGATAGGCAATAAGATCCTGCAAGGTAACAACAATGCGTTTGGACAGTTGACGCCAACGCTCCCAGGGAATCTGCCGATCTGGCTGGAAAGGACGATGCAAAATATCGACCTGTTCAGCTCCATGAAACATTAGATCAGTGGCATCGCAGATAGTCAGTTTTGATTGCAGAAGTAGGTCACGCGCATATGCGGGTAATATTCCATTAGGCACAGCAAGCACCACCCGACTAATATCGTCACGCTTTAGCAGTGAGCGAACTAGCGCCAATGTTTGCACCTGTGTTCCCATCTCCATCGGACCCAAGCAGGAACCATCAATCAGAACGCGTAACCCTTGAATCTTGCTACGTGCGACATCCAGCGCGATTGCCAAAGCGCCTACTTTTGACGAACGTAGATGATCGTGCAATGCAGGAAAAGAGCCGTCATGCGCATGTAAGCGCTGTCGCGATCGAGGGTCATCACTTGCTTCAGTTGGGGCTCCGACGCTGCTCCACTGTGTAGTAACGTAAGAGCCCGCATCAAGCACGTGCCTAAAACCACGTCGTGCTGTCCTTAGAGCGAACTCGGCTAAGGATTCTGAAGGATTGGAGTCGCTTTCCGGATCGAATCCACCGACGGCTCTGATTACGCGCGCATTGACCAACACCACTGCACCTACTGGAACCTGTAGTGATACCGGGCCACTGTCAGGCGACGCATCACGAAGCGTTCTACAGACACCAGACTCATCCATTCCAGGAATCCCATAGGGAGTCGGCGAATTGCGATGCGGAAAACTCAGTGCACCAGCAGCATTGGATAGAAACGAAACGGTCCCAATACGCTGGTCATTCTGCATCCATTCTAATGCTCGATCTAGGAGTTCCACCGGCACTACAACAGGCGAAACAGCGATCAAAATAGCTTCTATTGAGGAGCGTTCGCTGATGATAGCGGTAACGGCTGCCGACAATGTCCAAGCCGCGCTGATCCGCGCCTTACTGCCGTTAAAATCGCGGGAAGCACTGACATTGTCCCAAGCAACGATTTCACACTCGCAGCTGCCTCTCAGTTCCAACAATGACCGCACTGAGTCTATCCAATCCCGTGGAGCACCAGTCATCGCAGCCACAGAGACAACGCCCACCTCTTCTTTTTGCGTTTTCTCGTCAAACGAATTCATGCATAGCCCCGAGCGATCAGCCACTCGCCGACACGATTGGCGCCTTCCTGAAAATTTATACGAGCCTGCACACCAAGAGACTGTTCGAGAGGAGCACCATCCGCTACCGCCCAGCGCACATCGCCATCACGAAATTTCCCGCTGATTTGCGGATCCGGCGCACCGTGCATAGCAGCGATCGACTTTGCAGCCTCGGCGATCGTAGTAACGACGCCGCTACCAACATCTAGCGTACGCAAGCCAGCGGGTGGCTGACGCAGACCTGCCATCAAGGCGACTACTACATCATCGATAAAGACGAAATCACGCCCGATTTCGCCATCCTCATAAATTTCTAGCGTCTGGGCTTTCCGCGCCATACGATGAAACAGCGTGATAATACCCGTGTATGAATTGAATGGCGATTGGCCGGGGCCATAGACATTCTGAAGCCGGAATACCGACAGCGGAACCTGCATGGCGCCACACCACGCAGCAAGAATATGTTCTTGAGCAAGCTTAGTTGCTCCATATACGCTAGTGGGATTAGGAAAAACAGTATCCGCACGGTGCGACAACGGGGAAGCAGCCCCCCTACCAGACGGCGATAGTGGATTCCACTGTGAACGCGCCAGCACTTCATGCGAACGTGGCGGTGGATAAAAGGTTGTGCCATTTGCATCCAACCATGCACCTTCACCGTAAACAGCTCGGCTAGACGCAAGCAAAACATGTTCAGGAACTAGTTTGCGTGCGGAAAACGCATCTAGCATTGCGGTGGTGCCTACCACGTTTACGTGTGCATGACGAGTGGCCTCGGTCAATGACTGACCGGTCCCTGTCTCCGCAGCCAAGTGGACGACAATGGTCGGCTGCCAATTTTCGAGCACTTGGCCCCAGGTGTTTTCTTCGGTAACGTCGCCAATGTGCAGGTGCGCCGCCTCGTCAAGCACCTCTGGTCGCTTGGACTCAGCATGAATCTGTGGATGAAGATTATCGATCGCAACTACTGGCAGACCAAATGCTTTGAGCTGGCCAGATAGCGCGCATCCGATGAAGCCGGCTCCACCGGTAACAATTACTGCCTTCTCCATTTTCGAATTTCCTGTATTTGTATTTTATCTTGCATCAAGCACGTAGCAGCAACAAATCTGCTTGCGCCATGGGACCGGCGGAACTGCAATAGCGCAGAATTTCCGCGTTGCTTGCCTCGTTCAACTGCCCATTTCTAATAAGCAAAATACGAAAGCCAAGTGATCGATAAACATCCAACACCATATCGGGCGCAAAATGCTCAGCAACGGCGAGATCGGGCCCGAACTCTACAACAATCCTGATACTTGGCGATCGACGAATGACGCCAACCATTCCACGTATCACGTCTAGTTCGGCACCCTGCACATCAATTTTTACAATACTCGCGTTCAGATCAGGATATAGCTCATCCAGGCTAATGAGAGGCGCCACAGTACTCGCAAAATTTCCTTCTACACCACGGGTGTCACCTAGATTATTAACCGCTGTTTCCAGCGCCACTGTCCCACGACTGGATCCAAGCGCGCATGAATGGAGCTGGATGCGGGCACCATAAGTCCAAGCATTGAGCGCAAGAACGTCGTGAATAAGCGGTTGCGGCTCGAAGGCATACGTCTTCAGACTCGGAAAGTGCTTAGACAACAGGCACGAGAAATAACCGACGTTAGCGCCAATATCGATGAATAAGCCGTCCTTATGGCTTGCACAACACTCCAGAAGGACCTGACCGACATGCGGATCCCAGCGACCACTATTGCGCGCATACTCGCGCATCACTTGGTCTGCTACCGGAAACCAAAGTTCCCCAGCATCCGTGGCCACTCGCTCTAGCGGCCAATTACTGGTTCCCCGCGGTATCGTAGTAGGCCTTGTATTTGAAAAATTCTTTAGCACAAACTACCTCCAGCAACAGATACAGCACCATATAACAATAAACGCCTCAATTTTGATTCACCAACGCCCGCTCCAAATCCCCACGCAAATCCCCAAGATCCTCGATTCCCACGCTCAACCGCACCAGCGCATCGCTGATGCCGAGCTGCTCGCGGCGGGCAACGGGGATGGAGGCGTGCGTCATGACGGCGGGATGGTTCACCAGGCTTTCAACACCACCGAGCGATTCGGCCAGGGTGAACAGCTCGGTCTTCTCGCAGAAACGCTTGGCTGCGTCGAAGCCGCCCTTGAGGACGATGGAGACGATGCCGCCGAAGCCGGACATCTGGCGTTTCGCGAGCACATGCTGCGGGTGCGAGGCCAGGCCGGGGTAGATCACCTTTTCGATGGCGGGGTGCGTTTCCAGCCATTGCGCCAGCGCCAGGGCATTTTCGCAGTGCGCGCGCATGCGCAGCGGCAAGGTCTTCAATCCGCGTAGCGCGAGGAAGCTGTCGAACGGGCCTTGCACGCCACCGATGGAGTTCTGCAGGAACGCCATCTGCTCGGCGAGCTCGGCGTTGTCGCCCACCACCGCAATGCCGCCCACCATGTCCGAGTGGCCGTTGAGGTACTTGGTGGCCGAGTGCACGACGAGGTCGGCGCCCAGGCTGAGCGGGCGCTGCAGCATCGGCGAGGCAAAGGTGTTGTCGACCACGGTCAACAGGCCATGCTTGCGCGCGATCACCGCAATGGCGGCGATGTCGACCAGCTTGAGCATCGGGTTGGTCGGCGTTTCGATCCACACCATCTTGGTGTCTGCGCGGATCGCCGCCTTAAACGCGGCCGGGTCGGTCAGGTCGACGAAACTGAAATCCAGGCCGGCGGTGCGACGGCGCACGCGCTCGAACAGGCGGAAGGTGCCGCCGTACAGATCGTCCATCGCCACCACGTGGCTGCCGGCATCCAGCAACTCCATCACGGTGGAAGTGGCAGCCATGCCGGAGGCGAACGCGAACGCGCGCGTGCCGCCTTCCAGTGCGGCCACGCAGCGCTCGTAGGCGAACCGCGTCGGGTTATGTGTGCGCGAATACTCAAATCCCTGGTGTTCGCCGGGGCTGGATTGCGCATACGTGGACGTGGCGTAGATCGGCGGCATCACTGCGCCGGTGCTGGGATCCGGCGACTGCCCTCCATGGATCGCCAGCGTTGCAAGCGACAGCGCGCGATCGCCGTCATGGCTATGAGTGGTGCGGTTGGACATGGAGGTTCCCGGAAAAAGTGGGCGATTGTAACAAGCGGGTCTGAATGGCCCGTGCCGCGCGTCTCATCGAAACGCGCGGCTGCACGGGATTCACTGCACGCGACGGCGCAGGTAGTTGAGCAGGTCGATGCGGGTGATCAGGCCAAGAAACTGCTTGCCGTTCATGACGATGGCGACCTGGCCGCGGTCGAACACCGGCAACAGCGCTTCGATGGGCGATGCGACGTCCAGACGATCCAGCTTGCTCACCATGGCGGTGGAGATCGGGTCGCGGAAGCGCGCCTCGTCGCCATAGACATGCAGCAGCACGTCGCTCTCGTCGACGATGCCGACCAATTCGCCATCGTCGATCACCGGCAGCTGCGACACATCGTACAGTTTCATGCGCTGGTAGGCGGTGGTCAGCAGATCCTTCGGGCCCACCACCACGGTGTCGCGCTTGTTGTACGGGCGAAGGATCAGGTCGCGCAGATCGCCGTATTGCGGGCGCTCCAAAAAGCCGTTGTCGAGCATCCAGTAGTCGTTGTACATCTTCGACAGATACTTGTTGCCGGTATCGCAGACGAACACCAGCACGCGCTTGGGCGTGGTCTGCTCGCGGCAATACTTCAGCGCCGCGGCCAGCAAGGTGCCGGTGGACGAGCCGCCGAGGACGCCCTCTTTGGCCAGCAATTCGCGCGCGGTGTGGAAGCTTTCCGCATCGCTGATGGAATAGGCCTTCTTGACGCGCGAAAAGTCGGAGATGTCCGGCAAGAAGTCTTCGCCGATGCCTTCGACCAGCCAGCTGCCCGACTTTTCGCTGACCGTGCCTTCTTCGATGTACTGGGTCAGGATCGAGCCGACCGGGTCGGCCAGCACCAGTTCGGTGTGCGGCGAGGCGCTGGCGAAGGCGCGCGACAGGCCAGTCATGGTGCCGGAGCTGCCGCAGCCGAACACGATGGCGTCCAGCTGGCCGTCCATCTGCGCCAGGATCTCCGGGCCGGTGCCGAATTCGTGCGCGGCCGGGTTGTCCGGGTTGCCGAACTGGTTGATGAAGTAGGCCCCCGGCGTTTCGGCAGCGATCTTGGCGGCCAGGTCCTGGTAGTACTCCGGGTGGCCCTTGGCCACATCCGAGCGGGTCAGCACCACGTTGGCGCCCATGGCCTTGAGATTGAAGATCTTCTCGCGGCTCATCTTGTCCGGCACCACCAGGATCAACTGGTAGCCCTTCTGCTGCGCCACCAGGGCCAAGCCCAGACCGGTGTTGCCGGCGGTGCCCTCCACCAGGGTGGCGCCGGGCGTGAGATCGCCGCGCTGCTCGGCCGCTTCGATCATCGACAGACCGATGCGGTCCTTGATCGATCCGCCAGGATTACTCGCCTCCAGCTTGAGGAACAGCTCGCAGACGCCGGTGTCCAGGCGCTGGGCCTTGACGATCGGCGTGTTGCCAATCAGTTCGAGTACGGAGGAATGAATCGCCATCGGCATATCGTCGCTGCGCCACACGGGCTGGGCCGGTCATTATCCGACGAACAGCTGGGGAATGCGCATTCAGCCTTGAAACGATCATGCAGGCCGATGAAACGAACAAGCTCAACCACTGCGCAAACGTGCCACTGGACCGGAAACGCAGCACTGCAAACTAAAGACGCGGACGGTGGCAAGCCGACGAGGAGGCCGCCACCGCCCGCGGCGGTGAACTTGTTCTAACGGTGGGGAAGGATCAGTGCGTGAGCTGGTCGTACATCCGGGTGAGCTTTTCTTTGGCCTGCAACTTCTCGCGCTTCATCTGGCCCAAGGTGACGTCGTCGATCGGGAGCACCCCGAGTTCGGCATCCATGCATTTCTTGTTCAACAGCTTGTGACGTTGGTAGAGCTGCTTGAACTGGGGATCGGACTTCATCAATGCGTCGATTTCGGTCTGCGGTTGCCCTTCGAACATGGCGTTACCTCCTTCACTGAAACAAGAACGCCCCGGCCAGCAAAGGCACGGGGCGGAGCTTGGAAATGGAAGACCAACGCGTTGCACAGGCAGACACACGGGCGGAACCAGCAACAACCACTCCACCCTCTTGCATTGTTGCGTGCCTTTGCGTCACTGGCGCGGCCCTCCGTACTTCCCGGGCAGCGGAGTTGCTGCCCGGAGATACGACCCTACGCCGGTCGCGGAGGGGGTTCAAGACCGAAACAGCCACATTTGCCGTTCATTGTCGCAATTGGTGACTGCGGTTCAACCAAGCGTCATGCCCCGGTTAAAAGGCTTTAACTTCCAATCACTTGCCGTCAGGGCGCGACAACGACCTCGGCCGCACGGGTCTTGTTGGCCGCGCCTTTGGTACCGGTGACCTGCAGCCGCGAGGCCGCCACCCCGCCCGCCACCAAGGCATCGCGTAGTGCTTCGGCACGCTTCTTCGCGGTGGCTGCGTCGTTGTCGAACCCGACGATGCTGACCCGGCCCTTCTTGCCGATGTTCAGATATTCGGCCAAGGCCTTGGCCTGCCCGGCGGCATCGCCGGACAGCGCCGCCTTGCCACCGAAGGCGCCACTGCCCAGCGAGAACACTTCGCCACGGCTGTCGAACTTGGCAGCCGGCAACTTGGCCCCGGCCACCAGCTCGGCTTCCTCATGCGCCAGCTGTACTGCCTTCTGCTGGGCCGCGTTGAGCTTGGCGGTCTGCCTACCGGCCACGCTGGTCAGCGCCAGCTCGGCGTCCTGCCGGGCAAGCGCCTCCTGTTCGGCGGACTGGCGTGCCTGCTCGGCGGCCTCGGTCTGGATCTGCGCCTGCACGCGCAGACGTTCTGCCTCCTGGCGCGCACGCGCAGCGTCGCGGCGACTGGCTTCGATCAGCAAGTCGTTGCGCGTACCTTCCAGCCGGTCCAGCTCACGCCGTGCCAGCGCGGTACGGGCAGTGAGTTCGGCGATCTCGACCCGGCGATCGGCCAGAAACACCAGCTCGTCGCGGTCGCGCCGCTTGGCTTCGGCCAGCGCAGCGACGCTCTGCTGCGCCTGCAGCCGTTCGAAGCGGGCCAGCTCGTTGGTTTGCGGATCGTTTTGCAGCGCGGCCAGACGCCGGTTGAGCGCGTCGGCCTGCGGGTCGTCCTTGGCCGCCATCGCCAGCGGCGGCAACGCAGCCAGGCTCAAGACACCGAGATAGAGCAGTGGGCGCAGTTTCATCGGCCGCTCTCCCCGGTGTTGAGTGTGCTCTGCAACTGCGCCACTTCCTTCTTGCGCTGTTCCAGTTGGGCGGTGACCACCGCCTCTTCGCTGCGTGCCTTGGCCAGATCGGCGTCGGCAGCTGCGCGTAAAGCGATCTGGGGCACCTGCTTGCGCTGGCGCTTGTCAAGTTGCGCCTGCTGGGCCTGCATCAGTTCCTGGCGTGCCAGGTTGACCAGATCCGGGGCGTATTGGTCGGCATCGGCCTGCGTGGCGCGTTGCACGGCCTGTTCGGCAGCGGTGAGCTCCGGTGCCACCTGGGCGGCGGCCGGAGAGGAAAGAACGATGAAACAGGCGATGCCATACAGGGATCGCCGCAAGTATGCGAAGCTAGCCGTCATTAGGGGAGCCGTAGCGAGAAGTCTCGAGCACGGCCATTGTCGGAAGCCTGCGGCGGACTTGCAACGAGACGCTGCTGTTTGTTGGGGAACCATTGCGCATGGATATCGGCTACTTCCTGAAGCTGATGACCGAAAAGAATGCCTCGGACATGTTCTTGACCACCGGCGCGCCGGTGCACATCAAGATCGAAGGCAAGCTTTACCCGCTCGGCAATACGGGATTGCCGCCGGGGATGGTCAAGAAAATCGCTTACTCACTGATGGACGAGGGCCAGGTGCCGCAGTTCGAGCGCGAACTCGAACTCAACATTGCCATCGCCCTGCCCGACGCCGGCCGCTTCCGCGTGAACGCGTTCAAACAGCGCGGTGAGGTAGGCATGGTGATCCGTGCCATTCGCAGCCGGATCCCCAGCATCGAAGAGCTCCACCTGCCACAGGTGCTCAAGGACATCATCATGGCCCCGCGCGGGCTGGTGCTGGTGGTGGGCTCGACCGGCTCGGGCAAGTCGACCTCGCTTGCCGCGATGATCGACCACCGCAACAGCACAACCACCGGGCACATCCTCACCATCGAGGACCCGATCGAATATCTGCACAAGCACAAGATGTCGATCGTGAACCAGCGCGAGGTGGGCCTGGATACCCATGCTTTCCAGAGCGCGCTGAAGAATGCGATGCGCGAGGCGCCGGACGTGATCCTGATCGGCGAGATCCTGGACGCCGAGACCATGGAGGCAGCGATCGCCTTCGCCGAAACCGGCCACCTGTGCCTGGCCACGCTGCACTCCAACAATGCCGACCAGACCATCGAGCGTATCCTCAATTTCTTCCCGGAAAGCGCGCACAATAACGTGCTGATGAACCTGGCGCTCAACCTGCGCGCGGTCATCTCCCAGCGTCTGGTCAAGGGCCTGGACGGCCGTCGCCGCCCGGCCACCGAAGTACTGCTCAATACGCCGATGATCCGCGACCTGCTACGCCGCGGCCAGGTGCACGAGGTCAAGCAGGCGATGGAAGAGTCGCTGGAAGAAGGCATGCAGACCTTCGACCAGTGCCTGTTCCGCATGGTGAAGTCGGGCGAAATCGAGCAGGAAGAAGCGCTGCGTGCCGCCGACTCGCGCGACGGCCTGGCGCTGAAGTTCCGTCTCTCCGAAGACGGCTCCGGCGAGCACGACCCGTACGCGGATTACGAAACGCCGGCTGCGCCGAAGATCAGCCACGGGTTTATTTAAGCGGCCTTGTCGCTGGTTCCGGCCAGCGACTGACCGCGTTGGTACTGATCGATTGACGTATTGATGGATGCGTCCGGTCGCGCAGCGATCGCGACTTGCCTTTATCCGCTACCGCATCCCCCTTCTTGCGATCGCGGAGGAAGGGAGGCAAACGCGTCTTGCGTGCCTTCAAAGCCTGCCTTGAGGCGAGTGCCAGTTCTATGTTGATGACAGACCTAGCGCCGGGCTGACCGCGACTTTAAAGAACGGCGCACAATCCGCGTTTGCTATCGCAGCACCGGTGAAGCTGCCCGCAGCACAGAGGAGAGGGTCCTACCTACCCTCTCTTACCCTCCGCCTCACACCACTGCATCAATCTGCATTTCCGGCCGCGCGGCATCGAACGCCGGCAGTGCCAGGCAGGCCTGTTCAATACGCTGCAGGGTGGGATAAGGCGCAAGATCTACTTCGAACCGGCGCGCGTTATAGAGCTGCGGAATCAACACGCAATCGGCCAAGCCCGGCGTGTCGCCATGGCAGAAGCTTGCGGTGTACGGTTCGTTGGCCAGCTGCAGTTCCAGCGCCGCAAACCCTTGCTGCATCCAGTGCTGCATCCAGTGCAGGCGCTGCGCGGCATCGCGTTGCCACTCGCGCTCGAGCAACTGCATCACGCGCAGGTTATTGAGCAGGTGCACATCGCAGGCGATGGCTTGGGCAAGTGCGCGCACACGGGCGCGTTCGGACGGTGCTGCCGGCAGCAGCCGCGCACTGTATGGAAACGCTTCTTCCAGATACTCCAGGATCGCCAGCGACTGCGGAACCACCACTGCGCCGTGGCGCAGCGTCGGAACCAACTGCTGTGGATTGAGCTGCGCGTACGCGGCGGCATGCTGCTCGCCGCCATCGCGCACCAGATGCACCGGGTGCGTGACGTACGCCAGCGCCTTTATGTCCAGCCCAATGCGCACGCGATAGGGCGCGCTCATACGCCAGCCTGACTGCAGACGCTCATGGAAGGTGAGCAACCGGTCATGGCAGCGGCTGCCGCTCAACGCGCTGTTCGATCGCGCCGAAGATGCTGACGCCGCTGGCATCGAACATCTCGATCCGCACCACGTCGCCGAACGCCATGAATGGCGTGCTCGGCTTGCCGTCGCGCAGGGTCTCGATCACGCGCTGTTCGGCAAAACACGAGGCGCCCAGCGTGGTGTCCTGATTGGCGATGGTGCCCGAGCCCACGATCGTGCCGGCCGACAACGGACGGGTCTTGGCGGCGTGGGCGATCAGCTGGGCGAAATCGAACTGCATGTCGTTGCCGGCTTCGGGAGCGCCGAACCAGGCGCCGTTGATGTGCGTCACCAGCGGCAGATGCACCTTGTTGTCGCGCCAGGCATCGTCCAGCTCGTCGGGGGTGACGAACACCGGCGACAGCGCCGAACGCGGCTTGGATTGCACGAAACCAAAGCCCTTGGCGAGTTCGGCCGGAATCAGGTTGCGCAGCGAGACATCGTTGACCAGCCCCACTAACTGGATATGCGCGGTCGCCTGCTCGGGCGAGGCGCCCATCGGCACATCGTCGGTGATGACCACAATCTCCGCTTCCAGGTCGATGCCGTAGTCCTCGCTGATCACCTTGATGCCGTCGCGCGGGCCGTAGAAGCCGGCGCTGGTGGCCTGGTACATCAACGGGTCGGTGTAGAAGCTTTCCGGCACGTCGGCATTGCGCGCGCGACGTACCCGTTCCACATGCGGCAGGTAGGCGCTGCCGTCGACGAATTCGTAGGCGCGTGGCAGCGGGGCCGCCAAAGCCTGCATCTCCAGGTCGAAGACCCCGTCGGCACTGCCGTCGTTGAGCGAGGCCGATAAGGCGTTCAGGCGCGGCGCGACGTTGCTCCAGTCTTCCAGCGCGCGCTGCAGCGTGGGCGCGATGCCGGTGGCGCGCACGGCGGTGCGCAGATCGCGCGAAACCACGATCAGGCTGCCGTCGCGGCCGCCGTCCTTCAAGGAACCTAGCTTCATGACCATCCTGTGCTGTGGCTGATCGGGAGATTGTACGGCCTGAAGCAACAGTGGTTGCATATGAAACAGATGGCCGTTACCACAACTGCGGTGACGGAATTTTGTGCAGCGCGCCAAACGCGAGTACACTTGCCGGGTCTGCATGCGGCCGTCCGTTTCCCTTAGGGACAGCCGGCGAGACCAGGATCGACCGATCCGCTCGCCCGCCCCACCCGACGCCTTTCGTGGTGCCGACAAACCCATCGTTCCTTGATCGGGTTGATCCACCATCTCGCAGCGCGGTTCACGGGAACGCTCCGAGCCTCACTTGCTTTTGCATCTGCAATGCGTTTGCGCTCCGGGCCTGGCTTGGTGGCGACGCTTTACCTGGAGCTTCCTGATGTCTTTTGAATCCCTGGGCCTTGCGCCCTTCCTGCTGCGCGCGTTGGCCGAGCAGGGCTATGAAACCCCCACTGCAATCCAGCAGCAGGCGATCCCGTTGGTGCTGGCCGGTCACGACCTGCTGGCCGGCGCGCAGACCGGTACCGGCAAGACCGCCGCCTTCGGCCTGCCGCTGCTGCAGCACCTGGGCACCTCGCCGCAGCCGGTCAACGGCCCGCGCAAGCCGCGCGCGCTGATCCTGACCCCCACCCGCGAACTGGCCACCCAGGTGCATGACAGCCTGCGCGGCTACAGCAAGTACCTGCGCATTCCCAGCGCAGTGATCTACGGCGGCGTGGGCATGGGCAACCAGCTCGACACCCTGCGCCGTGGCGTGGACCTGCTGATCGCCTGCCCGGGCCGGCTGATCGATCATATCGAGCGCCGCAGCGTGGACCTGTCCGGCATCGAAGTGCTGATCCTGGACGAAGCCGACCGCATGCTCGACATGGGCTTCTTGCCGTCGATCAAGCGCATCCTGACCAAGCTGCCGCGCCAGGACCGTCAGACCCTGCTGTTCTCCGCGACCTTCGAAGAGAACATCAAGCAGCTGGCGCTGGAGTTCATGCGCAACCCGATGCAGATCCAGGTCACCCCGAGCAACACCGTGGCCGAGAGCATCACCCACCGCGTGCACCCGGTCGATGGCGCGCGCAAGCGCGATCTGCTGCTGCACCTGCTGGCGCAGGACAGCCGCGAACAGACCCTGGTGTTCGCGCGCACCAAGCACGGCAGCGACAAGCTGGCGCTGTTCCTGGAGAAGTCGGGCATCAAGACCGCGGCCATCCACGGCAACAAGAGCCAGGGCCAGCGCATGCGTGCCCTGAGCGACTTCAAGGCCGGCCGCGTGACCGTGCTGGTCGCCACCGATATCGCTGCGCGCGGGATCGATATCGACCAGCTGCCGAAGGTCATCAACTACGACCTGCCGATGGTGGCCGAGGATTACGTGCACCGCATCGGCCGCACCGGCCGTAACGGCTCCACCGGCGAGGCGATCTCGCTGGTGGCGCAGGACGAAGCCAAGCTGCTGCGTCAGATCGTGCGCATGCTGGGCCGCGACGTGGAAATCCGCGACGTGCCGGGCTACGAGCCGCAGACGCCGATCCGTTGGGGCAACAGCGCACCGGGTCGCGCCGAGCAGCCGGGCGGCGATCGCGCCCCGCGCAAGAGCCACGCCCGTCGCCCGCATGGCGATGCACCGCGTCAGGCGCACGCGCATGCCGGCCCGAAGAAGCCGGGTGGCCAGCGCAGCGGCGGGCCGCGTCAGGCCAACGCTGGCCCGGGTGCAGGCCGTCGCGACGGCGGTCGCGGTGGTCAGCGTCCGAGCGGTACGCGCTAAGGAGGACAGCGCGCCCAGCCCATCGTCGGGGAGGTGATGCAGGGTCTGATTCAGGGTTTCTTGCAGAAGACGCACGGCAAAACGGGAGCGTTATGAACACGCCCCCCCCTTCCTACATCAAGCCAGCCATCTCAGCTTAACCGACTGGCATTGGCCTTCGGGGCAGCTTTTTTGTGGGCGATGCACGTGTCTCAGCAACCATGCTTTATCCGCGTGCGACCAGGCACCTCAAGAGCGCGGCAATGCCGCACCTTGGTGACGGACGCGATCGTCAGCGCGCCAGGCATTCGCGCAGCACTGCCTGCGGATGTGGCATGCAAGCGGCCACCATGGCTTCGTCGCGTTGCAAAAGCACCGCAGCGTTGCGCTTGCCGTCGGCTGCAGAGGGCCCAGCGCACTTACAATGCCGCGCATGGATATCTTCAAAGTCTTCACGCTCGAAGCCGCGCACCGGCTTCCCAACGTGCCGCCTGGGCACAAATGCGCGCGCCTGCACGGGCACTCCTTCCGGGTGGAGTTGCATGTCAGCGGCGAACCCGGCGCCGAGACCGGATGGATCATGGATTTCGGCGACATCAAGGCCGCCTTCCAGCCGATCTACGACCGCCTGGACCACCACTATCTCAACGATATCGAAGGGCTGGAAAACCCCACCAGCGAACGCCTTGCGATCTGGATCTGGCAGCAGCTCAAGCCGACGCTGCCGCAGCTCAGCGAGATCGTGGTGCATGAAACCTGCACCTCCGGATGTCGCTACCGCGGTTGATCGGTAGCGCAGTCCTCTGACATGAAGCCGCCCACTGGGCCGCTTTTATGATTTAAGGAACCAGCCAACCTATTGATCGAAAAGCACTTCTCAAGCCGTTTGGAAAATCTTCAGCAAGCGCGTTGCATCGCAGCGACAACGGCGTATGCTGCAACGCAACAAACGGTCACGGCCTTCCCCAAGGGGTTCGCAATGTCGGCGCAGTTCGAAAACCGCTTTACCAGTCAGTTCGCCTCTGCTGCTGCCCGTGCCAACCAGTTGGCATTTGAGACGCTGGAACAGAATATCAACGCCACGAGCAGTTTCTTCGGTGAGTTTGCGCAGGCGCGCGATCTAGGTGCCTACCAGATGCTCTGGCCGAAAGGCTTGCAGGTGGCGCGCGACAACCTGGAACGTCTGGCCTCGGTCAATCAGGAAGTGGTCGGGCTGGGGTTGAAGATGTCCAGCGAGCTTGGCCAATTCACCAAGCAGCAGTTCGACACCGGCAGCGAGACGGCCGGTGCGGCAGGCAAGACCCGGCGAAAGTAACGGCCACCAAAATTCAGCGACTTTGCATGGGTCCCTCCCCCCGTGCAATCCGGCCCGACAGATCCCTCCCTCTGTCGGGCTTTTTTATTGCCTGCACGCTGTGCTCAGCGGCATTTAGCGCGGCAGCTGCAGTCCCTGAGCCTGAGCAGCAGCCTCGGCGTCCGGCCGCCACGGGATCCGTCCCCAGCACGGCATTGCCAAACGCTGGCGCAGCATGCCGATGTTCTCTTCGACACGCTCCATCTGCGGGTCGACTTCATTGGCGATCCAGCCGATGCATTGCAGCCCATCGGCGGCAATGGCGGCAGCGGTAAGGCGCGCATGGTTGATGCAACCCAGCCGCACGCCGACCACCAGCACCACCGGCAGCTGCAATGCACGCACCAGATCGGCTTGATCCAACGTTGCGCTCAGCGGCGCGGCCCAACCACCGACGCCCTCCACCACCACGACCTCGGCCTGCGCGCGCAATTGCGCGAAGGCCTGCGTAATCGGCTCCAGCGACAGCGTCACGCCGACGTCAGCTGCGGCCAGTTCCGGTGCCAGCGGCGCAGGCAAGGCGTAGGGGTTGAGCGTAGCGTACGCCGGCTGCGGATTGCTGGCCGCCTGCAGCGCCAGCGCGTCTTCGTTGCGCCAGCCCTGCGGCGTGCGCTCGCAGCCGCTGGCGACCGGCTTCATGCCCACTGCGGTGTGGCCGCGTGCACGCAGCGCGTGCAGCAGCGCAGTGCTGCCCATGGTTTTGCCGATGCCGGTATCGGTACCGGTGACATAAAACGCCGGAGGCTGCATATGCCTGGTCCTGCGGCCGCGCCGCCATTGCCGTGAGGGCGCGCAGCATAACGCGCGCATTGGCCACGTTGTTGAAGCCGGTTGCTTCTGGCTTGTCTGCGGGGCGTGCTGCCCGTCAGCGGGTTGATCGGTGAGAAGGTGCCAACGCCCGCCTCCATAGGCAATGACCTGCGAGCGCTATAGCGGAGGTGCCGTGTTGCTCCGGATGACTTTGCGCGTCGTCTTGCCGGCAGTCCGCCCGACTTGGTGTGCCGACCGCAGGCCTTTGCGCGTGCCCTACGCAGTCGCAACCACGCTGCAAACAGCCGCTGCTAAACTTTGCCGATGTTCGCTACCTCTTCGCTGACCGGCAGCAAGCCGGAACAATATGCCCAGCTCACCGCCCAGGCCCAGGCACTGGTGCACGGCGAGCCGGACCGGATCGCCAACGCCGCCAATCTGGCCGCGCTGATCTTCCATTCGCTGCCCTCGCTCAATTGGGCCGGTTTCTACTTCTACGACGGCCGCGAGCTGGTGGTGGGGCCTTTCCAGGGTCTGCCGGCGTGCGTGCGCATTCCGCTGGACAAAGGCGTGTGCGGCGCGGCTGCGAGTACCCGGCAGAGCCAGCGCATCGCGGATGTGGATGCGTTCCCCGGGCATATCGCCTGCGATTCGGCATCGCGCTCGGAGCTGGTAATTCCACTTGTCAAAGGCGATACGCTGATCGGCGTGCTGGACCTGGACAGCCCGGAGCTGGACCGCTTCGATGCCGACGACCAACGTGGCCTGGAAGCAATCGCGCAGCTATTTGTGGACGCGCTGGCGTGACCACCGAGCGGATGCGCAACATCGGCCCGAAGAGCGCAGCGTGGCTGCGCCAGGTCGGCCTGCGCACGCGGCAGGACCTGCAGGAGGTGGGTGCAGTGGGCGCGTTCGTCAAGGTGCGACGCGCTGGCTTCAAGCCCAGCCTCAATCTGCTGTATTCGCTGGAAGGCGCGTTGGCCGATTGTCATTGGCAGGATGTGCCGGAAGCGCGACGCCATGCGTTGCTGGCCGAATACGAAGCCGCTAGCGCACTGCTGCCGGTGCGCGGCCGCGCCGTGGGCGGGCCAGTGGAAACCGTGCACTATGCGCGCGCCGATAACGACGATACGCACGGCGATGCGGATACCACGCCTGACTTCGATGACGTGGCGGATGCAGACCAAGCTCGGGACGATTGAGTTAGCTGCCAGTGTTCGGTGATCGGTTGATGGTTGGTGCAGTACGGCCTTGTCTGGCCCCATGCGCGCGCTGATGCATGCAGCATTGCCTCGCCATCACGTCCCCTTTTGAAGCCCGCCGCGCGGCATTGCTCGATCACATGAACGGATTGGCTGTGCGTGGCTCATCGCGGTGACGCCGATGACGGTGGCCGCTCCGCGAAACAGGCGCGTGTTCAACAGTGATCCGCTTGGTGCCGATGCCTGATCTTGAGACTGCTGCAATAGTCCACGCTGGCGCTGCGTCGGTTGACGCGTTACGTGATCGCACGTTACTTCAACGCAAGCAGCTCGCGCATGTCGTCGATGATGGCCACCGCACCGGAGGTCTGCACATCGAAGCCGCGCAGGTAACCGTAACGCACCATCGCCAGCGGCATGTTCGCGGCGTTTGCAGCCGCGGCGTCGGTGGCCGAATCGCCGACCATCAGGCAGTGTTGTGGGCTGCGCTGGAAGTGTCTGGCAAGCTGCAGCAGCGGTGCCGGGTCGGGCTTGCGCTGCGGCAAGGAATCGCCGCCCAGCACACTGCTGAAATGCGCGGCGATGCCCAGATGGTCCAGCAACGGCGCGATAAAACGCGAGGGTTTGTTGGTGCATAGCGCCAGCGTGGCGCCGGCATCGCGCAAGCCCGCCAGCGCTTCGGCAACGCCGGGATATAACGGTGGGTTGTGCAGCAGGCTCGCTTCGTAATGGCGCATCATCACCGGCATTGCCGCATCGACGTTGCGCGTACTGCCGACGTCGCGCAATGCGGTGGCAAGCAACACGTGCACGCCTTCGCCGATCCAGCTGCGGATCCTAGCTTCGCTGAACTGCTGCAGCCCCAGCTCCTGCAAGGTGCCGTTGAGCGCCTCGGCGATATTGGGCGCGCTGTCCACGAGCGTGCCGTCCAGATCGAAGATCACCAGCGAATACGGAAACATTCGGACGGCCTCGTGTGTGGGGAGCCGCAGTGTACGCAGTGCCGGATGCAGCGCGCACACTGTGGAGCGCTTTGGATTGTTCGCTGAGCGCGTCGATACAGTCAGCGACATATGTAGCCCGTCATGCCCGGTGGATGGCACTCACTCGGCCTGGGGAATTTCGCCAAACAGCTGCCCCTGCACAGCGCCTTCTTCGACATTGCTGAAACCGCTCAGGCCAACACCGACCAGGCGATAGCGCGTCTGCGCAGGCAGCTCCACACGGCGGGTCAGTGCCAGCGCGATCTGTGCCAGCGCCTCCTGCGACACAGGCGGCTGCTCAGGCGTGCAGGAGCGGGTCAGGATACGGAAATTGGAGGTCTTCAACTTCAGCACCACCGTGCGGCCGATACGCTCGGTGCGGCGTGTGGCCAGCCAGGTTTTTTCGGCCAGGCGCAGGATGTGCGTATCCAAGGCATCAAGCGCGAGATCTTCGCTGAAGGTGTCTTCCGAGGAAACCGACTGCACGTCCTGATCCGGCTCGACCGGGCGTTCGTCGATGCCGCGCGCGCGGCGGTACAGGCTTTGCCCGAAACTGCCGAAATGCGCCTGCAGTTCTTCCAACGGGCGCAGGCGCAGATCGGCCACGGTGACGATGCCCAGTGCCGCCAGCTTGCCATCCATCACCTTGCCCACGCCGGGAATGCGATTGACCTTGAGCGGCAGCAAGAATGCGTCGATGCGACTGGGCGCGATCACGAACTGACCATCGGGCTTGCGCCAATCGGACGCGATCTTGGCCAGGAACTTGTTCGGCGCGATACCGGCCGATGCGGTGAGCTCGGTTTCTTCGCGAATCTGCGTGCGGATCAGCTGCGCGATCTCGGTGGCCAGCTGCATGCCGGTTTTGGCTTGCGTGACATCCAGATAGGCCTCGTCCAGCGACAGCGGCTCGACCAGATCGGTATGCCGGTGGAAGATCTCGCGCACTTGCCGCGATACCGCCTTGTAGCGCACAAAATCCGGCGGCACGAAGATCGCATTCGGGCACAGACGCTCTGCGCGCACGGCTGGCATCGCCGAGCGAATGCCGAAGGTGCGCGCTTCGTAGGAGGCTGCGCACACCACCGAGCGCGCACCGCGCCAAGCCACCACCACTGGCTTGCCGCGCAGGCCAGGGTCGTCACGTTGCTCCACGGACGCGTAGAACGCATCCATGTCCACGTGCACGATCTTGCGCATCAAGCGGGTTTCTCTGTCGCAGGCCTGCACCCATGATAAGCCAGCGCTGTCTCACGCCTTGAGTGGAGATGGACCACGGCGCGGTCGAAAAACGAGCGCGACCGCTCATCGCAAACCAACGAGTCCGCATCGATGACACCAACGGCACAACCGACCACACACGTCCACCGCCAACCTGTCGTCGCGGGTCCGAGCGCGGCGGTTGCCGCGTACCGCATGTCTCGCCGCACTGCGCAATCCGCTGAAAACAGCACGCATGCGTACGGATAAAACGTTTGATTGAACCGCGCGACCTCATGCACCCTTCCAGGCTTCGCCTTTCGCTCCTTGCAGGAAACCTTCGTCATGACTCGTCAAAGTGCGTACTCGCGCGACCAATTGCTGGCCAGCGCGCGTGGGGAATTGTTTGCACCCGACAGCGGCCGCTTGCCCAATGATCCGATGCTGATGTTCGACCGCATCACCGAGATCAGCGACACCGGCGGCGCACATGGCAAGGGGGTCATCCGTGCCGAACTGGATATCCGCCCGGACCTGTGGTTCTTCGGCTGCCATTTCATCGGCGACCCGGTGATGCCAGGCTGCCTGGGCCTGGATGCAATGTGGCAGCTGACCGGCTTTTTCCTCACCTGGATCGGCGCGCAGGGCCGTGGCCGCGCGCTGGGCTGCGGCGAGGTCAAGTTCACCGGACAGGTCCTGCCCAGCGCCCAGCTGGTGCGCTACGAGATCGATGTCAGCCGTGTGATCAACCGCAAGCTGGTGATGGCGCAGACCGATGCACGCATGCTGGTGGATGGGCGCGAGATCTACGTCGCCAAGGATCTGCGGGTGGGCATGTTCACTTCAACGGAGAACTTCTGATGCGTCGCGTCGTCATCACCGGAATGGGCATCAATTCGTGCCTGGGCAACGATCTGGATACCGTCTCCAGCGCACTGCGCGAGGGCCGCTCCGGCATCACCGCGCTCCCCGATCACGCTGAAGCAGGCTTGCGCAGCCAGGTAGGTGGCGCGGTGGCGCTGGATCTGGACAGCCTGATCGACCGTAAGCTCAAGCGCTTCATGGGCGATGCCTCGGCTTACGCCTATCTGGCCATGCGCGATGCGATCGCCGATGCCGGTCTGGACGCCGAGCACGTCAGCGGCCTGCGTACCGGTGTGATTGCCGGCTCCGGCGGCGGCTCCAGCCAGTGGCAGGTGGAAACCGCCGATCTGCTGCGCAACCGTGGCGTACGCAAGGTGGGCCCGTACATGGTGCCGCGCACGATGTGTTCGGCGGTGTCCGCCTCGTTGGCGACCGCTTTCAAGATCCGCGGCCTGAGCTACTCGCTATCGGCTGCCTGCGCGACCTCGGCGCATTGCATCGGCGCGGCGGCCGATCTGATCCGGCACGGCGCGCAGGATGTGATGTTCGCCGGTGGCGGCGAAGAATTGCACTGGACGATGAGCGTGATGTTCGATGCGATGGGCGCGCTGTCCACCGGCTTCAACGATCGCCCTGCGGTGGCCTCGCGCCCGTACGATGCGCAGCGCGACGGCTTCGTCATCGGTAGCGGTGGCGGCATGCTGGTGCTGGAAGACTACGACCACGCCATCGCACGCGGCGCACGCATCCATGCCGAACTACTCGGCTATGGCGTGACCTCCGATGGCGCCGACATGGTCGCACCCAGCGGCGAAGGCGCGGTGCGCTGCATGCGCATGGCCATACAGGGGCTGGATCGCCCGATCGATTACCTCAACACGCATGGCACCTCCACCCCATTGGGCGATGTCACCGAACTGGGTGCGGTGCGCGAGGTGTTTGGCGACAACGTACCGCCGCTGTCCTCGACCAAGGGGCTGTCCGGGCACTCGCTGGGCGCGGCCAGCGTGCACGAGGCGGTCTACAGTTTGCTGATGCTGCGCGATGGTTTCATGGCAGGCTCGGCGCATATCGAAGAACTCGATCCGCGCGCCGAAGGTTTCCCGATCCTGCGGCAAACCCAGGAAGCGACCTTGAACACGGTGATGTCCAATAGCTTCGGCTTTGGCGGCACCAACGGCGCGCTGGTGTTCGGCCGGGTCTGAAAAAAAGCGGCCTGCCCAGGGCCATCGGACCGAGGCAGGCCGTCGCGACGACGCTGGCAATGCTCCGCGTCGCTTCTGTACATCCGCTGAAACCGCTACGTCAGACCACTGACTCAAACCGCAGCGTCGGACCGCTGGAGCTGGGCTGGCGCGGCCTCCACAGAGGCGTCGTCGCGTGGGGCCGCCGTCCACGCCGAGCCGAGCGCGGCGAAAGCACCAATGCCCCAGGCCACCGACGATGCGGTACCCAGGTTGACCGCCTTGAGCGGCGCATTCTGCTGCGATGCCGCGGTTGCGGCGGCCGCCAGCCCGGCAGCGGCCATATTCGCCGCACCACTGACGCCCTGCAGCACCCGGCTGGGCAACGCGCGTCCGGCATCGTTGGCGGCGCGCAGCAGGTTGGCGCCGCCGTTCACCGCCCAGGCCGCCGCCGACGCGTAGGCCACACTGGTGTTGTCGCTGCCGGTCAGCGACGGTGCCACCGCGCTCAGAACACCTGCAGCAGCACCTACTGCGTTAGCCCCGGATACCAGGGCATTGGCAGGCACGTTGCCAAGTTGGTTGATCGCCGCGCCGCCTGCCCACAGCGCACCGCTGACAGTCCCGGTGAGTCCGGCTGTCCGCGGCGCGGCAGACAGCCGCGAGGCAGCCATCGACAGCCCCGACGCCGCCGCGTCCAGCACCGGGCCACCGTAGGCACCCAGCTGCTGCAGCCTTCCCGGCGCTGCTGCATGCGCGGTCTGCGCTGGCGCGTTAACGTCCGCAGGTGGCCTTGGTGCAGGTCGGGAAGGTGCCCGCGTCAGCGAAGACAGCCTGGCCTCGCCGGAGGGCGCTATGGTTGGTGCTGCGATCGATGCCGGGCCCGAAGTGCCGGCTTCCAGGTCGATGAGACGACCTGCAGGGGAACCCACAGAAGACACGGAGTTGATTGCCATGTGCCACCTCGTTGCATTTGGGTGCTGCAAAGGCTATCCGGACCAGCGATAAAGGCGCCGCAAACCCGTGGCCGGGCCGCGTAAATTCTGCAATACGCCGCCCAGCCCGGCGTGGCCGGTTGTGCATGCGTTCATCGAAGGCGCGCCGGCGACCGGCGCGCCATACCGCTGTATCAGCCGGCCATGCCACTGTGGCGCAGCAACGCATCGATACTTGGCGCGCGCCCACGGAAAGCACGGAAATTGTCAGCCGCGCTGCGGCTGCCGCCGCGCGACAACACTTCATGGCGGAAACGTGCGCCAGTGTCAGCTACCTGCTCCGGCGCCTCTTCGAACGCAGCATAGGCATCGGCACTGAGCACTTCGGCCCATTTGTAGCTGTAATAGCCGGCTGCGTAGCCGCCTGCGAAGATGTGGCTGAACTGATGCGGGAAGCGATTCCAGGCCGGCGGCCGATTGACCGCCACTTCGTCACGCACGCGCTCGATGAGTTGCAGCAAGCTGTCTCGGCTCGGGTCGAAGTTGCTGTGCAGCTGCATATCGAACAAGGCGAATTCCAGCTGGCGCACGGTGAACATGCCGCTCTGGAAATTGCGTGCTGCCAGCAGGCGATCGAACAGGTTGCGCGGCAGCGGCTCGCCGGTCTGCACGTGTGCGGTCATTGCCTGCACGCGCTCCCATTCCCAGCAGAAGTTTTCCATGAACTGGCTCGGCAACTCGACTGCATCCCACTCCACGCCGTTGATACCCGCTACACCCAGCTCGCCGATACGCGTCAGCAACTGATGCAGGCCGTGGCCCATCTCATGGAACAGCGTGGTGACTTCGCCGTGGCGGAAGGTGGCCGGTGCATTGCCGCTACCGCGGCCGAAGTTGCACACCAGATACACCAGCGGCGTCTGCACCCCGTTGGCGGTGGTGCGACGATTGCGGCAGTCGTCCATCCACGCGCCACCGCGCTTGCCCTCGCGCGCATACAGGTCCAGATAGAACTGGCCGACCAGGGCGCCTTGCGCATCTTCCAGCCGGTAAAACCGCACATCCGGATGCCACACCGGCGCGCTGTCCGGCTTGACCGTAAGCCCGTACAGGCTGTGGATCACATCGAACAGGCCGGCCAGCACCTTCGGCTCGGTGAAGTACTGTTTCACCTCCTGCTCGGAGAAGCTGTAACGCGCCTGCTTGAGCTTTTCCGATGCGTACGCCAGGTCCCAGGCATGCAGGTCGTGCAGACCGAGTTCGTCGCGCGCAAAGGCTTCCAGCTCGGCACGGTCACGCTGCGCGTGCGGCTTGGCACGCACGGCCAGATCGCGCAGAAAGCCCATCACTTCATCGGGGCTCTGCGCCATCTTGGTAGCGACGGAATAGTCCGCGTAGCTGGCGAAGCCGAGCAGCTGTGCCAACTCGGCGCGCAAGGCCAGAATGCGATCGATGTTGGCGCTGTTGTCCAGCGCGGCATCGCCAAATTCGGACGCGCGCTCGGCATTGGCGCGATACAACAGCGCGCGCAACTCGCGGCTGTCCGCATCGGTTTGCACCGGCAGATAGCACGGCATCTGCAAGGTGAATTTCCAACCTGGCACGCGGTCCTGTTCTGCGGCAGCGCGTGCCGCAGCGATCACTTCGGCCGTCAGCCCTGATAACTGCGTGTCGTCTTCGGTGAGGTAACACCACGCATCGGTGGCGTCGAGCACGTTCTGCAAAAACTTGGCCGCCAATGCCGAGAGTTCTTCCTGGATTTGCGCAAACCGCGCCTTGGCGGCGTCATCGAGCTCGGCACCGCCCAGGCGGAAATCGCGCAGCGCGTTTTCCAGCACCTTGCGACGGGCTTCATCGAAGTGTGCGGCTTCCGGCGATTGCGCCAGCGCCTTGTATTGCGCATACAGCGCCAGATTCTGACCCAGCGCGCTGCCGAAGCGGCTCACCTTGGGCAGATTGCTGTTGTAGGCCTCGCGCAGCTCCGGCGTGTTGACCACCGCCTGCAGATGCCCCACCTGCGCCCACGCACGCCACAGCCGCTCGGTGGCATCGTCCAGCGGCGTCACGAAGCTGTCCCAGCGCACCGGGCTGACCTGCTCGGCTGCCTTCACCGCCGCCTCGGCCTCGGCGAGCAATTGGTCGATCGCCGGGCCCACGTGTTCGGGGCGGATCGCATCGAAGGACGGCAGTCCGGACAGATCGAGCAGCGGGTTGGTCATGGGGCGCTCCGGTGGTGGACTGGATGATTGCCCGATATGGCGGTCATTCCAGCGCTGCACAAGGCAAAGCAGGCAAATCGCCGCCATTCACGGCCAGCGCAATGGCCGCATCGTTGTCGCTGACATCGATCTCGCGCGCCACGTACCAGGCCGGATCGTAATAACTGTGCGCGTAACGCTCGCCGGCATCGCACAGGATGGTGACGATGGAGCCCTGCCGGCCCTCGTCGCGCATGCGGCGGGCGGCATGCAGCACGCCAACGAAGTTGGTGCCGGTGGAGCCACCGACGCGGCGGCCGAGCGTGGCGCTGACGTGCCGCATCGCCGCCAGGCTCAATGCATCGGGTACCTTGATCATCACGTCCACGCAGCTGGCAATGAAGCTCGACTCCACCCGTGGGCGGCCGATGCCCTCGATGCGCGAGCCGCCGGTGATGGCCAGCTCCTTGGGGCAGTGGCCATCCACCGTGCGGCAATAGCCGTCGAAGAACACCGACACTTCCGGATCGGCGCAGAGGATGCGGGTGGCGTGGCGCCGATAGCGCACGTAGCGGCCCAAGGTGGCGCTGGTGCCGCCGGTGCCGGGGCTGCACACGATCCAGTCCGGAATCGGGTGCGGCTCCTCGGCCAGTTGCTTGAAGATCGATTCGGCGATGTTGTTGTTGGCGCGCCAATCGGTGGCACGCTCGGCGTAAGTGAACTGGTCCATGAAGTGCCCGCCGGTCTCGTGCGCAAGCTGGTGCGAGGCGCTGTCCAGATCGCAGGCGCGCGCGACCAGATGGCAACGACCACCCTGGAATTCGATCGCAGCGATCTTCTCCGGCGAGGTCGAAGCCGGCATCACCGCGATGAAGGGCACGCCCAGCAGGCGCGCGAAATACGCTTCGGAAATGGCGGTGGAGCCGCTGGACGCCTCGATCACCGGGCGCCCGGCGCGCAGCCAACCGTTGGTCAGCGCGTACAGGAACAGCGAGCGCGCCAGACGGTGCTTGAGGCTGCCGGTCGGGTGGCTGGACTCGTCCTTGAAGTACAGATCGATGCCCGGATAGCCCTGCAGATCCATCGGGATCAGATGGGTGTCGGCCGAACGATTGAAATCGGCTTCGATCTTCTGGATGGCGGCGGCCACCCACTGGCGCTGCGACATGGCAGGACTTGGCTGCGAAAGTAGTCTCAATTCTACCGCCGTCGCCCGCGCGCCCGCGCAGCCAGGTCATCGGGCCGGCAGCTGGCTGGAGGCCGATGCTATGCTCACCGCACCTGTCCGCTGCCCCGAGCGCCCGTGCTGCATCGCCTGCTCCGCCTGCTGCTGTGCCTGTGCCTGGTTGCCAATACGGCCACCGGCGCGTGGGCGTCGGTGGGCATGGCGATGCCGGTGATGGCATCAGGCGCAATGCCCGCTGCTGCGATGGTGAGTTCCGTATCGACCATGCATGCGGCGATGCCGGCCGCCATGCCGTGCCATGACGCCACGCCGCCGCCCACCTTCGCGCAGTTGCCTGACAAGGCCACACATGCGCATGCGCACGACTGCTGCAAGCTGGGCAGCTGCGATTGCCTGCAGCACTGCAGCCTCGCCTTGTTGACCTTGCCTGCAGTACCCCAGGGGCAGTTCGGCCAGCTGGCATTGCCGGCCACCTTGGCCGACGGGCGCAGCAGCCCGCTGCCCGACCAACCGGTGCGACCTCCCATCGCCTGAGCGCTGACGGCCTTGCCTTGGCCGTCATCGGCCCCGCGCGCGCGTTGCGTGGGTTTTCTCAGCTATGCGATGCGTCCGTCTTGACGATGGAACGCACCGGAGATGTCATGTCTTTCGATTCCCCGTGTTCCGATGCTTCATCCAGCAACGGCCTGAGCCGGCGCCGCTTCGTGCAAGGCTTGGCCCTGGGCGGCATTGCCGTTGCCGGCGGCCTGTGGCGCCGCGATGCGCGCGCAGCCACTCCGGCCAACACCCCGGTACTGCGCGGCAGCAGCCAGTCGCTGCAGATCGGCCGCATGCCGGTCGATTTCACCGGCCGCACCCGTCCCGCGATCACCGTCAACCAGCGCCTGCCGGCACCGATCCTGCGCTGGCGCGAGGGCGACACAGTGAGCGTGCGCGTGCGCAACGCGCTGACCGACCAGCCCACCTCGGTGCATTGGCATGGCCTGCTGCTGCCGGCCAACATGGATGGCGTGCCCGGCATGAGTTTCGACGGCATCGCGCCCGGCCAGGAGTATCACTACCGCTTTGCGCTGCGCCAGTCCGGCACCTACTGGTACCACAGCCATTCGATGTTCCAGGAGCAGGCCGGGCTGTATGGCGCCATCGTCATCGACCCGCTGACGCCGCCGCCGTATCGGCATGATCGCGAGCATGTGGTGCTGCTCTCGGACTGGACAGATCTCGACCCGGCCGCACTGTTCCGCCGTTTGAAACAGATGCCCAGCCACGACAACGATGCGCAACGCACCGTGGGCGATTTTCTACGCGATGCGCGCGACGACGGCCTGCGCGCCACGCTGGCAGACCGCGGCATGTGGGGGCGGATGCGCATGACGCCCACCGACCTCTCCGACGTCAACGCCAACACCTACACCTACCTGCTCAATGGCGTGGCGCCCGCCGGCAACTGGACCGGATTGTTCAAGCCGGGCGAAAAGGTGTTGCTGCGTTTCATCAACGGCTCGTCGATGACTTACTTCGACATCCGCATCCCCGGTCTGCGCATGACCGTGGTGGCCGCCGATGGGCAGTACGTGCATCCGGTCAGCGTGGACCAACTGCGCATCGCCGCGGCCGAAACCTTCGACGTGATTGTCGAACCGCTCGGCCAGGATGCGTTTACGTTATTCGCTCAGGACATGGGCCGCACCGGCTTTGCCTGCGGCACACTGGCGGTGCAGCACGGATTGCAGGCGCCGATTCCGGCACTGGATCCGCGCGCCATTCTGACCATGCAAGACATCGGCCATGGCGATGGAATGGGGCATGGCGACCACGCGATGCACGGCGACGGTACGACGCAAGGCGACGGTACGACGCAAGGCGACGCGCATGCAGCACACGCGATGGCAATGCCGATGCCGGAAATGCACGGGCATGGGGGTGGCAACACGCAGACCAAGACACCGCATCAACCCGCCAGCGAAGACGGCAACCCGTTGATCGACATGCGCAGCAATGCCACCGCGCCGCGCCTGGACGACCCTGGCGTGGGCTTGCGCGACAACGGACGTCGCGTGCTGTGCTACGCCGATCTGCACAGCGTGTTCGACGACCCGGATGGCCGCGAGCCCGGTCGCGAGATCGAGCTGCATCTGACCGGGCATATGGAAAAATTCGCCTGGTCATTCGATGGCATCGCATTCGCTTCCGCAGAGCCCTTGCGCCTGCAGTACGGCGAGCGGCTGCGCATCGTATTGGTCAACGACACCATGATGCAGCACCCCATCCATCTGCATGGCATGTGGAGCGATCTGGAAGATGCCGACGGCAACTTCCAGGTGCGCAAGCACACCATCGACATGCCACCCGGCACCCGCCGCACCTACCGCGTGCTCGCCGACGCGCTCGGTCGCTGGGCGTATCACTGCCATCTGCTGTACCACATGGAAGCGGGCATGATGCGCGAAGTGCGGGTGGAAGCATGAGCCGCTTTCGCACCCAGGCCTGGTTGGCAGCCGCGCTCTTGGCCAGTGCATCTGCGGTTGCACAGGAGCATCAGCACGATGCGATGCAAGACGCACCACAGGACATGCAGGACCATGCGATGCAGATGACCGATGGCGCGCAGAAGGCGCCGTCCTCATCTCAGGCCGCACACATGGACCACGCCCACATGTCGCACGCTGCCATGGAGACTGGAACCACGGAGCAGGAAGCGATGAAGCATGGATCCATGGACGATGCAGCCATGAGCCACCAGGCGATGGATCACTCGAAGATGGACCACATGCAGTCCACCAATGCCGCGCAAATTCCTGCATCGCCCACCAACACCACAATCACCGGCAACCTCGCCGATACACGCAGTACCGCACTCCCACGCACCCCCATCCCGACACCCACTGCGGAAGAAATCGCCGCCGCATTCGCCCCATTGCAAGCGCATACGATGCACTCGGCAGGCATCAACCACTATGTCCTGCTTGATCGAATGGAGGCTTCCAAAACCGAACGCGGTAGCGGCCAGGCATGGGAATCACGCGCATGGATCGGCGGCGACATCGATCGGCTATGGCTGCGCAGCGAAGGCGAGCGGCACGACGGACGCACCGAACCCGCCTCGCTGGAAACCTTCTACGGCCATGCCATCTCGCCGTGGTGGGATCTGCTCGTCGGCGCACGTCAGTACATCGGCACAGGCGACCATCGCAGCTGGGCGGCATTCGGCGTGCAGGGACTGGCGCCCTACAAGTTCGAAACCGAAGCCACGCTGTATGTAGGCGATGGCAGCCGCGCAGCACTGCGGCTGGCAGGCGAATACGAGGTGCTGCTGACAAACCGGCTGATCCTGCAACCGCACGTGGAAGCCGACATCGCGCTCACCGACGACAACCGCCGCGGGATGAGTCGCGGCCTGGAAGAAACCGAACTTGGCCTGCGCTTGCGCTACGAAATCACTCGCCGTTTCGCGCCATACATCGGTTGGGTACATCGCCGCCGCTTCGGCGATAGCGCAGCACGTGCGGCGATGGAGGATGCACCCGCACGCGACAGCCGTTTGGTTGCCGGTGTCCGCCTTTGGTTCTGAGGCAATGGCATCGTGCAGGCCGCAGCCTTCGATACCGCCATCAACGCTAACGCATCGCAGACGCTGCCAATGGCCATGACACGCCAACTACCACGCCCTCGCTAACATCGACAGCAACGCAGCATGCTGCGCCCTTATTCAACCCAGGAAACCGCCATGGCTTTGAACGATCTACAACACGTGCCAGGTGCCATCGCTGCGCCCGCCGAAACGCACGGCTTCGTATTCAACCACACCATGCTGCGCGTCAAGGATGCCAAGCAGTCGCTGGATTTCTACACACGCGTGCTGGGCTTCCGCCTGCTCGACGCACGCGATTTTGCCGACGCAACATTCAGCCTGTATTTTCTCGCGCTGCTGCCGGAAGGCACTGCCATTCCCGATGACGACGCGCAGCGCCGCCTGTGGATGGCCGGCATCCCCGGCGTGCTCGAACTGACCCACAACCACGGCACAGACACCCAGGACGGCCCGGTCTACCACGACGGCAACAGCGACCCGCGCGGCTTCGGCCACATCTGCGTTTCAGTGCCGGACATCCATGCCGCCTGCGCACGCTTCGACAGCCTCAACGTGCCCTACCAGAAACGCCTGGAAGACGGCCGCATGAAGCACCTGGCCTTCATCAAGGACCCGGATGGCTACTGGGTCGAGATCATCTCAAATACGCCATTGGCGTAAGGCAAACGAGAATGCCCGGTCTCCCCGGGCATTTTCATTCGACTTGGAGCCGCTGACAAAACGTAGCGAGCCGCTGTCAGGTGAGCGCGGACGGCGCGCTCAGAACCGCAGTGGACGCGTGGTACATGCCGATTCCGAGCACAGGCCGCGCCCGCCTGGCGGCTACGCAGTCGTTTTGTTGGCCGCTCTTATTGATCCGGCATCAACCAACTTGAATCAAGCCGCATAGCGAACCGGCCCATGCTCGAAGTATTTGCGAATCCGCTCAGGCTGGCGCTGCACGCTGCGAAGGTGGCGTGCGGTGGCCTTGACCAGTTGCAGCTTTGTGCGCGCTGGCGCCAGCGTCGTGACGGCTTGCTTGATGTCGGCGTTGGCCATTTCGTCGGGGTTGAGTTCGGGGCTGTAGCTGGGCAGGTAGAACACCTCGATCGCATCGGCGTGCTCGGCCAGCCACGCCTTGACGGGCTTGGCGTGGTGTACCCGCAGGTTGTCCAGGATCAGGAACAGCTTCTTGCTCGCCCCCTTGATCAGCCGGCGCAGGAAGTCGATCAGGATGTTCGTATTGAGCGCGCCGTCGAAGATGCGCCAGCGCATCTGGCCCTTGTTGGTCACGGTGGAGATCACCGACAGGCCGTGGCGCTTGCTGTTGACCCGGATCACAGGCGTCTGGCCTTTCGGGGCGAAGCCGCGCCCGCGCACGTCGTCGCTGCGCAGGCCGCTCTCGTCGCCCCAGTGAATCTCGGCGCCCTCGGCCTTGGCACGAGCGGCAATGACCGGGTAGTCCTCGTCGAGCCACTTCCGGACTGCGGCGGGTGATTGCTCGTAGGCCTTCTTCATCGGCTTTTGCGGCGTGAAGCCCCAGCGCGCCAGGTACAGCCCCATCGTGCGCACCGGCAGGCGAATGCCAAAGCGCTGCTCGATGAGCTGCGACACCGCCGCGCGCGTCCACAGCGCGTAGGGCATCTTCAACTGGTCAGGCGTCTTGTCGGTAATGAGCTTGCGCACCAAAGCTTCCTGCGCCGCGTCGAGCAGCCGGCCGTCGCCGCTGCGACGCCCGCTGGGCGCGTCGCGCAAAGCCTTGGCCCCTGCCACATCGTGACGCTTGCAGATGTCGAACACACCCGTGCGGCTCAACCCAGTCTGCGCCGCGATCTCGTCGTAGGTCTGGCCCGCCTTGCGCAGTCGAATGACCTGCACGCGCCTTTCGTGCCGCGCGTCGCGCGACAACGATCTCATGTCGGTTGCTTCCATCATCCTGAGATGATGGCGTCCACGAGAAGTTCAAGTTAACTACTTCCTA
>NZ_JBBYGR010000065.1:0-39657 GCF_038405005.1 Xanthomonas sp. JL1
CATCTGCTGATGGATCGCGCTTACGAAGGCAATGAAACCCGCCAGTTGGCGCTCGATCTTGGCTTCGTGCCGGTGGTTCCGCCCAAGTCCAATCGGGTCGATCCTTGGGAGTACGACAAGGAAATGTACAAGCGGCGCAACGAAGTGGAGAGGCTGTTCCGTCGCTTGAAGGGCTACCGACGGATTTTCACGCGCTTCGAGAAGCTGGATGTCATGTTCCTTGGCTTCCTCAGCTTCGTTCTGGTCGTTGATGGGCTTCGGATGTGTTAACAGGCCCTAATAAACCGTAGCAAGCAGTCGCTCGGTCGGCGTGGACGGCGCACTCGGAACCGGCGCGTACAAGGGAGACGCGCCGATTCCGAGCATCGGCCGCGCTCGCCTGGCCGTGAGCGCGGGCATGTTGCCAGCTGCGCTAAAACTTCAGATGCAGGCTGGCCATGTAGCGGCGTCCACTCCTGTAGCGGCCGGTCAGATGGTCCTTGTCGCCCAGATACTGCAGGTATTGCTCGTCCAACAGGTTCTGCGCGTCGACCTGCAGCGACCAGTTCGGGCTGAACGCATAGCCGACGCTGGCGCAGAGTTCGGCGTAGTCGTCCACGCTTGCCGGAGCCGCACCGGCCACATACCCGCCCGCCAGATAGCTGTCGCGCCAGTTGTAGGTCAGCCGTGCATTGAGTGGGCCTTTTTCGTAGTACGGGCTGAAGGCGATGCTGTTGCGCGATTGATAGGGCAGGGCATCGCCGGTGTTGTTTTCGCCGGCAGCATAGGTGTAATTGGCGGTCAGGCCGAAGCCGCTGTCGCCGAACGGCTGCTGGAAGGAGATGTTGAAGCCCTTGACCTTGCCATCGCCGGCATTGCGCGGCCGCTGGATGCTGTAGTCGCAATAGCCGTCGGCGGTACAGCCATTGCTGCCCACCAGCTGCGCCCAGCTTTGCGGTGCGGTATCGCGCAGTGCGTTGTATTGGCGTTCCACGCTGGCGCTGGTGTCGATGTAGTTGTTGATCTTCTTGTAAAACAGCGACCACGCCACCACCGCTTGTTGCGCGAAGTAGTACTCGGCAGAGAGGTTGAAATTCCAGGATTCATACGGCGACAGCTCTGCATTGCCGCCGCTGCCGGTCAACGTGGTGTCGTTGAGAAAGGTGTTGTTGACCATCTGGTTGTACGGTGCCCAGGCGATGACCTTGGCCGCAGCGAAGCGGAATACCCAATCGTCGCTGGTGTCGTACGACAGCGTCAGCGAAGGCAGCAGAAAGTCTTCCTTGCGGGTACGGGTCTGCCACAGGCTATCGGCGTTGGCGAGCGAGGGCGTACCGCTGTAGACGAAGCCGCTGCCTTCAGTCTTGGAATCCACATAGCGCACGCCGAGATTGCCGCGCAGACCGCCGCCGGAAAAGTTCAGCTGCGCATAGGCCGCGTTGTTGGTCTGCTCCAGCGCCCAGCTATTGTTGAGATAGCTGGCCGGGTCGGGGGCGTTGTCGTCGATCGGACTGTTGCGGATCCAGTTCAGCACATTGTTGCGGCCCGCCTGCACATGCTGGCCGTGATCGGGATAGAAATCCTGCAGATCGGTCAGCCCGATGGTGCCGACATCGGCCAACTTGCCTGGGGTGACGCCGCCATCAACATTCAGTTCGAAGCGCTCGTCATGCTTGCCGTGGCGCACGCCGAACAGCAATTGATTGAATACCCCATCGAACTGCAGATTGAAATCCAGCTGGCCGTACGTGTCTTTGCTCTCGGTGGAAAAAATACCTTTGTTGCCGAACCAGCCGCCGGCCGAACCCCAGTTGGCTGGGTCGCGTGCCGCCGCCGGATCGTCGAAGCGGATGCCGCGGCGGGTGTCCCAGCTGAAACCGCCGTTGTAGAACGGCTCGATGAAGTATTGCGAGAGATCGTTGTTCTCGGACTTGCTCTGTCCCACCTGTCCATTTAAACCCCAAACGTCGCCGCGGAAGGCACCGCGCAAGTCCAGCCCTTTAGTGGTTACTTCCGATTCGCGTACGTTGTTGTCGTAGATCACCGTGCCGCCTAGCGGGCTGGCATTGGCATTGGCATTGGCACTGGCATTGGCATTGGCATTGGCATTGGCATTGGCATTGGCATTGGCATTGGCACTGGAGTGACCACTGGTGACCACCCCGTTACGGACGCCGCCGAGCTGGTCCACCGCGGCCACCGTCCCGGGATTCCAGGTGAGAAAGCTGTACATCGACTGGTTGTAGTTGTCGAAGTTTTCGTTGATGTACAGGCCGCTTAGATTGAACTCCAGCGCATCGCTGGGCGTGAGCTGCAGGTTGACCACGGCACTATCGCGCTCGCGATCCTGCTGGAACCAGGCCGCGTTGATGGAGTTCGGCACATCCGCATCGGCCGGCACGCCACCTGCGGCATTGGCGAAGGTCCTGGCCGGTACATAGCCAAAGACTTCCATGCCGCGGCGGTCCACGCGTTCTTCGTAATGCTGCGCCGACACTGCGATGCCGAAGGTCTCGGCCGCGTTCTTCCAGCTGTAGAGCAGTGCGGCGTTTGGTTTGTCCTGACTGGCTTGGTCGCTATCGCTGTAGCCGATGGACGCGGCCACTTCGTTGACCTTCAGATCCAACGGCTGTCGTGTATGCATCAGCACCGTGCCGCCCAGGCTGCCTTCGGTGAGGCGCGCTTCGGACGACTTGAGGATTTCTGCACGGCCCAGGATCTGCGGGGCCAGCAAGGTGTAATCGAAACCGCGGCTGGGCTGTTCGCCGTACAACCAGATCGCCTGTGCGAGCGGGTGCCCATCCAGGAACGACAGATTGAGGCTGGGGTCGGTGCCGTCGATACTCACGCGCTCGCCTTGCCCGAAGCGTCTGTCCAAGGTGACGCCGGGAATCTGCGAGAGCGCTTCGGCCACGTTGGTACTTGGGAATTTGCCGATGTCCTCGGCGGTGATCGCCTCGGAAATGCCGGTGTTGTTGCGTTTGGTATCGAGCGATTTTTCCAGGCTGGCACGGATGCCGACCACCTGGACGGCGTCCAGATCGGTGGCTTGCGCACCAGCGCTGTCCTGGGCTTGCGCAGCGAATGCCAGCGACATTGCAATGGCGCTGGGCAGCAGGGTCGTGCTGTATTTCATGATGTCTCTCCTCATCACGCACAGGGATGGACGGCGGGCTGCTGCTCGCCGGATGCGGGTCTTGCAGACGCGTGCTCGGGGTAGAGCGCGTAGTGGATCGCTTACGCCAGGTGAGTATGGTGTTGCAGATACCAGTTCGCCGCGCCAAGCACGCCCAGTTGCCCGTGCTCGACCAACCTGATCGGGATACGTTCGAGCACTGCGCGCATGTTGCCCTTGGCCAGAAAGCGTTCGGCGAATGTGCTGCCGGCCAGGAACTGGCCGATCGTCGGCAGGAAACCATCAGCCAGATAGATACCGCCGGCAGCGTCGCAGGCCAGCGCCATGTCGCCGACCGCGCTTCCAAGCAGGCCGCAAAAAAAGCTGCAATCATGCGCGCGCCAGCGCATCGTCTTCGTACAGCGCCGCGTGCGTCACGGCGGCGGGCAGGCGATGACGCGGTGCTGCGGCATGCAGCTCGCACACGGCGTGATCCAGATGCAGCAGACCCGGGCCGGAGAGTACGTGCTCAAGCGGCAGATAGTGCCGGCCGCGTAACAGGAGTTGCAGCAATGCGCGTTCTTGCTCACGCGTGCCGGCCAGCGCGAGCTGACCGGCTTCGGTGGCCAGCACGAGATCGCGCGCGGCGTGGCATCGATCCACACTGCTGCCCCCAAACCCGTGCCGGGGCCGACCACCAGAATCGGCCCGGTGGTGCGGGCGTGGCGCGGCGTAGGCCCGCTCAGTTGCAGCACGGCCCGTTGTTCCATCTGCGGTGCCGGGTAGGCGACTGCGTCGAAGTCGTTGACCAGGTGCACGTTGCGCACCGTGAGCGCGGCGCCGATGCGGCTTGGCGAGATCGTCCACGGCAGGGTGTTGCTGAGAGGAAGCTGCCATCGTCCAGTGCCACGCCGGCGTTGGCGATCACCACCGCATCGACAGCACGCTGTTGCTGCAGAAAGTCCCCGAGGATGGCTTCCAGACTGGCGTGTTCGGCGCAGCGATAGCTGCGGTAATGCGATAGCGCGATCGCTGCATCGCTGGCCTGCACCATATGATCTAGACGCACATGCGCGCCGCCGACATCGGCAGCGATGAAGCTGGTAGCAACCGGGACAGCGGGCGAAGCAGAGACGTCAGCGGAACGCGAAATCGCAGCCACATTCAGTCCTTCGGTCCGTCTGGTGGCCGATGCCGTCAGCGAGTACGGGCCTGTGTAGAAGTCGGTGACAACGATGTTAATGGATCAGTTGGGTTGGATCGATCTTGCTGGCGTGCTCAAGTGAAAAAATGTGCAATTTGGCGTTGTCTGTGCGGACTGCGTTGCGCAAGGCGGACAAATACGTCCAACGCACACCGTGGTCAAATACCAGGCGGGCCCGGTAAGCGCGTGCGTTGCGCTCAGCTGGCCGCCACGCGTTTTAGTCGGCTGTCGCTAACTCCCGAAACGTCAAAGCGTGCTTCAACGCACAGCAGCACCGCTGGTCGCCCCAGGCAACGTGCTGCAGGCCGCGTGGTCGGTGGGCGGCGCCTGGGTGGGGTAGCGCTGCTTGCCGAGCACATAGGTCTGGCTGGTGGAAACAAACCCATCCGCGTAGGTGGCTTCGACGAAGTACGCGCTCCAGCCGTCGTCCGGAACCTGGACCGGCACCGAGACCGTGCCGCCGTTGGCGTGTGCAATAGGCGTGGAGCTGTAGCGAATGCCGCAGGCGTAGCGAAAGTCGCGCGCTTGCGGATTGGTCGCGCTCCACAGCTGCAGCTGCGTTGGCGGCTCGGAGGAGCGGAAGCGGATCTGCGGCGCCTTGCCCGGATGCAAGGTATCGCTCACCTGCGGCAGCGGGCGCTGCTGTTGCAGCCGCGTGATAAACGGCGCCAGAGTGTCGACGATGGAGGCGCGGATGTTGTGCGCGCTGTTGGGCAGTACGCGCAGCGCCTTGATGCCCGGCAGCGCGTTGTAGAAGAACTGGGTGTTGTCCGGCAGGAAGAAATCGTCGCCGCTGGCATTGACGATGTACTTGGGTACTGCCAGCCGCTTGCGATAGGGGGTGTCCAGATAGCGCAGTGGATCCTGCAACTGCACCAGTTGCGCGAAGGCCGGCGTCTGCAGTTGCGAGGTGATGCCCTGTTTCGCGTAGGCGTCGAAGGCAATCGGCCAATTGCCGCCATAAGTACGCGACATATGCTCCAGCACTGCCGGCATGTTGAGGATGTCGATCACGAACGGCACCACCGCCTCCACACGCTGGTCGGCGATGGTGGCGTGCCAGCTGGCCCAACCGCGTTTGGAAGCGCCGGCAAGGACGAAGCGATGGATTCGCAACGGTGCCAATTCGCGCTCGGCAAGGCTCATGGTGCGTGCAATCGCAGCGGCCATCGGCACATGCAGCGGCATGGTCATACGTTGCTGCGGCGCTTTCAGAAACAGCGACCAGGTATAGGCCACGCTGTCATCTTCGCGACGTGGGTTGGCATCGCCTTGGTAGTTGAGCGCTTGGTTGGGAATATCGCTGAGCGCGATCACCACGGTGCGGGTGCGCTGCGCCAAGGCCGCCAATGCCTCGGGCGGCAGTTCGCTGGACGGCTGCGCTGTGCTGCCATCCAGCGGATGACGCGTGCCGTTGGTTGAGATCAACACAGCGCGGGTAGGCAGCGCCTCTTTCGGCACGTAGATCGCCACGTCGTGCTGCCAACGTGCCGGCGTGACCAGTCCTTCGGGCGACCAGTCTTGCGAGGTCAGCAGGTAATCGCGCCGCTCGACACCGGTAACGTTGCTGGTGCCAACGCGCGTGTAGATCAGTGGCTGTTGTTCGATGGCGTCGTGGTAACACACCAGCGCCTGGGCGAAGCCCACCTCGGGTGCACGCGCGCAGCGCTCCACCGGTGGCGCGGCAGGAACGGCTGAATCAGCGGGCGCGACGCCTGCGAAAAACATCAGGGACGTCAGCAAGGCGACGCTGCAACGGGTCATCGGGCACATGCATATTCTCCGTATGTCGGGCGGCGGCCCGCGTGTTTGCGGGCAATCGCGCGGGAAAGACGTGGCCAGCAGGCGCGTCAGCTGGGTGTGTTGGGCGCAGTGTGAGCGGAAGTGTACGTGGTATCTAGTGCTACCGAGCACCGCAGCTATCGCTGTCGCGCAGGGGCTGCGTCTTCACTGATGCTGAGTGCGATGATCGCGTGCGTCGCTTCAGCTGCGCCGAGCGTGGTGGGGTCGCGGCCAGGTTTGCGGCTCGTCTGCCGGGATCAACGCTAACTTGCGCGTGCACTGCTCTGCAGCAGGCGATCAATGCAGCGGTGGCAGTTGCATGTCACGGGCGCAACGCGTGGCGGCCGGATTCGCGTAGCGCGTGTCACTTCCAAGCGCGGCGCCCGCCATCGGCAGCCGCGCGATGTGAGCTCGTGGGCTTACTTGATCCGCCGCACCTTTGCCGGTGTGTTGTAGCCCTCGATCTGCAGATACCACACGCCGACCAGACCCGGCTTGATCTTGACCTTGGGGGCGTCCTTGCGCACACCGGACAGGCTGGCAGCATCGGTCTGCTCCCACTGCTGATCGTTCGCCAGCGTGTAGACGCTCCCCTTCGAAAAGCCCCTGAACTCGCCAACCAACGTGCTCTCGATCGGCTCCTTGCTGCCGAAGTCGAAGAAACCGCGGTTCTTGACGATCACTTCCTGGCGCCCGGCTTCCTTGGCCTGTTCGACCACCACCGCGGCCTCCTTGGCGACCTTGCCTTGCAGCCAGTCATTGAGCGCGGCCAGCTCGCTGGCATTGAGCTTGTCCAGGCCGGCGGCCTTGAATTGTTCGGCGCTCATTTGCGATTGCAGATCGCCTTGCACCGCGCGTTGCGCCAGGGCGGGGGCGGCATGCAATGCCAGGGTCAGACAGACCAGCAAGGGAATGCGGCGCACGCGCGACATGGAAGCCATCCAAGGAAGAAGACGCGGCTAGTGTAGACGCTGTTGACGCGGGCCGATGCGGCTTACTCCAGCGTGTCGGCGGTGGCTGGGGCCGGGCGTTCGGGGCGGCGGTAGATGAACTCCGGCGCCGGCGCTGCCGCCTCACGCTCGGCAGTCGCGCGTACCTGTGCATGTGCGGGCGAACGTTCGCACACCGGGTCCAGCGTGGCGGCATTGCCGCTGAGCGCCAGCGCCTGGCAGCGGCAGCCGCCCCAGTCGATCTCGCGCTTGGGGCAGCCCTGGCAGACCTCCGGCATCCACGCGGTGCCACGGAAGCGCACGAACGCCTCGCCGTTGTTCCAGATATCGGCCAGCGCGCGCTCGCGCAGATTGTCGAAGCGCATGCCCTCGATGGTTTCGGCGGCATGGCAGGGCAGCACATCCCCGCGCGGAGAAATATTGACGAAGCGCTGGCCCCAGCCGCCCATGCAGGGCTTGGGCTGGCGCGCGTAGTAATCGGGAGTGACGAAATCGATTGCCAGGCTGTCGCCGAGCTCGCGACGCGCGGTGTCCACCGCGTCGATGGTGGCCATCAGTTGCTCGCGGCTGGGCATGAGCGCAGCGCGATTACGCAGGCCCCAGCCGTAGTACTGGGTGTGCGCCACTTCGATGCGCTCGGCCTGCCATTCCAGCGCCAGCGCGATCATGCCCGGCACGCGCTCGGCGTTATGACGGTGCAGCACCGCGTTGATCGTCAGCGGCAGGCCGCGCGCGCGTACGGCTGCAGCGAAGTCGCGCTTCTTCGGCAGGCTATTGCGGTAGCCCGCGATGCGGTCGGCGCCGGCTGGATCCACGTCCTGCACGCTCAACTGCACGTGTTCCAGCCCGGCTGCCTGCAGTTGGTCCAGCATCGGCTCGCCGCCAGCGACACCGGAGGTGATCAGATTGCTGTACAGCCCCAACGTGCGCGCATGCGCCACCAGCTCGGGCAGATCCTTGCGCAGCATCGGTTCGCCACCGGAAAAATGCGCTTGCAGCACACCCATCTCGGCGGCCTGCTCCAGCAAGGAGCGCCAGCCGGCGGTGTCCATTTCTTCACGCAGCGCGGCCAGCGCAATCGGGTTGGAGCAATACGGGCACGCCAACGGGCAGCGGTGGGTCAGTTCCAGCAACACCGACAGCGGTGGCGGCGCAGTGGTCATAGCCGCAGCAGACGTTTCTGCTGCAGGGTGGCGGTGAGTTCGATCACGTCGGCTTCGATATCCGCCGCGTCCGCATCGAACTCTGCAGCCAGCTCCTGTGCGATCTGTGCCAGCGAGCGCGTGCCGTCGTAGCGTTGCGCGACCACCAATGCGATCTCGTCCAGCTCGACCACGCGTTCGGGTGCGAGCAGCACCCACTGATCACGTGTGCGGTCGTGCTGCAAGCGCACGCCTGCACGCAGGGCCGGCTGGCTATCGCGAGTAATGCTGCTCACGCTGCGACCCGGCTGGCGTCGCGGTCCGGCACGAAGGCATCCGGCCACACGATGCCTGGGGTCACGTAGGCCACATGCAATGCATCCAACTGCGCCCACAGCACCGAGCACTTGAAGTGCAGGGCTGCCTTGACCAGCGCTTGCTTTTCGACCGTATCGGCATGTTGCTTGACGTAATCCAGCGCGAAATCCGAATCGCGTGGCGCCTCGGTCAAACGATGCTCGAAATAGGCCAGCGCGTCGGACGACACGAAGTCGTAATGCTTGAGCATGCCGGCCACGCGCTGGCCGATGATGTTGGGCGCGAAGAGTTCGGTCAGCGACGAGGCGATCGCTTCGAGCAGGCTTTTTTCGCTTACGAACTGCAGATACGCCTGCACCGCAAAGCGGGTACCGGGCAGCAGCGCGCGCCCGGATTCCACCAGCGTGCGGTCCAGGCCCAGCGCGTCGGTCAGATGCAGCCAGCGCGCGATGCCGCCATCGGTGGCGCTGTTGCCGTCGTGATCGACGATGCGTTGGCGCCAGATCCGCCGCAGCGCCGGGTCTTCCATGCGCGCCAGGATCGCGGCGTCCTTCAATGGAATGCAGCGCTGGTATTCGAAGCGGTTCAAGGCCCAGGCCTGCACCTGCCCACGATCGAGCTTGCCGTGATGCAACAGCGCATGGAATGGATGCTGGTCGTGATACAGACGCGCACCGATGGCACGCAGGTCTGCTTCCAGTTGATCGGGGCTGAGCAGCGCACTCACAGAGCGATCTCCAGGCCGTCGTGGGCAACTTCCCAACCGCTGGCACGCGCGGTGGCGAACTCGGGCGACTGGGTGTTGAGCACGGGATTGGTGGTGTTGAGATGGATGAAGATTTTGCGCGCCACGTTCAACGGCGCGAATGCGGCGATCGTTCCCTCAGGGCCGTCGATGCTCATATGGCCCATGCGTTGGCCGGTTTTCTGGCTGATGCCTAGCTGCACCATTTCGTCGTCGCGCCATAGCGTGCCATCGAAGAACACCAGCTCGGCGCCGTGCAGTCGGGCGCGCAAGGCGTCGGTCATCGCCGCGCAACCGGGGATGTAATGCACGCGGTGCTGGCTATCGTCGATGGTGAGCCCAAGTGTTTCTTCTTGAGAGCCAGCCAGATCGCCGCCGCTGCGCGATTCCATGAACAACGGCACCTTGCCGGGCACAGAGAATGGGGTCAGCTGCAGCCCGCTTACTGTCAGTGGCGCGTTCAGCGTGAATGGCTGCCGGCTCACGTACTGCGGGTTCACGGCGTCGAAGATCGGATTCTGCGCGAGCAAGTCCAGCACGCGGCGGCTGGCATGCAGCGCGAACGGCTGGCTTTCGCGCATCGAGAGTAGCCCCGCGATGTGGTCGATCTCGCCGCTGGTCAGCAGCACCGCCTTGATCGGCGAATGTCGTAGTCCCTGCTGCGGCCACAGGGCAGGCGTTGCGAGAATTTGTTGGCGGAAATCGGGTGAGGCGTTGATCAGCACCCAACGCTCGCCGTCTGCGCTGACCGCGATGCTGGCCTGGGTACGACGTTGGGCACCGTCTGCTTGCTGCCACGCCCGCAGACTCGCGGGTGTATGGCAATTCCACTGCGGGTGCCCACCGCCGGCCGCCGATCCCAAAACAATGATGCGCATGGAGAGCTGTGACCTAAATCTGCCGGCAACTGCCGGTCATGCATCACACGGAAGGCGGCAAGGTGAGTATGAAACGTGCAGGATCAAAACTCGCCGGAGACGTAGCAGTTGATTTCGGCGCCACAATTGACTTCACGAACGACAGGCTTCTTCCAGGTCTTCATTCGGCTACCTCGCAGTTGGGAAAACGTCGCGGGTTGCTGGATGCAACCGGCGAAGTGGCCTGAGCATAGGCAGGCGGTTTGGCGCAGTTGTAAAGGGCATGTAAAAAAATGCGTCGGTGCCGATTTTCGTTTGCGGCGCTATTCCGCTTTCCAGGCCGAGCGGTTATGAATCAAGACGTTGCCGGGTGAACCTGGCATAAGCACCAGACCCTTCTCGCATTGCGAACGCGGTACCACCACGCGTTGTGGAGAAGGTGACGCGCACGTTACCGTAGTCATCAGCCATCTGTTGGTGCCCGCCACCGTGTCCACTGTTGTGACCAGTTCCTCATTCGATCGCCTGCAGGCTTTGTTGCAGCGCCCGGCCGTGGCCTCCATTTCCCCGGCATTGCGCGAAGCGTTGGCGCGGGCCTGGCAGGAGCTGCCGCCCGCGCAGACCGATAACGTGCCGTGGGCCCTGCTTGGCGACACCCTGGACGCACTGGCGCTGCTGGCGGCCGACGAGGCCACATTGATTGCAGCATTGCTGTTCGATCTGCCCGCGCTGCGCGGCGCGGTGACCGACCTGCCGTGGCAGCCGGCGGAGCGGCGGGTGGCAGTGGAAGGATTGCTGGATGGCCTGGATGCAGCCGATCAGGTCTGGGCGCTGCATGCCGGGCGCGAGGCCGGGCGCAACAGCGAAGGGTTGCGGCGACTGCTGCTTTCCATCATCCACGACCTGCGCGTGGTGCCGATCCTGTTGGCGCGGCAGCTGTCGCGCATGCGTGTGGCCGACCGTCTCAGTAAAGAACAGCGCCATGCACTGGCCCAACTCACGCGCGACATCCACGCGCCGCTGGCGAACCGGCTGGGCATCTGGCAGGTGAAGTGGGAGCTGGAAGATCTGGCGTTCCGGCATCTGGAGCCTGACACCTATCGCCGCATCGCCCGCGAAGTGGACGAAACCCGCGTGGCGCGCGAGCGCTATCTGGAAGCGGTCAAGCGCACCTTGTCGGCGGCGCTCGCCCAGCAGGGCCTGCGCGCAGACGTCAGCGGGCGGCCCAAACACATCTACAGCATCTGGCGGAAGATGCAGAAGAAGCGGCTGTCGTTCGATCAGCTATACGACATCCGCGCGGTGCGGGTGATGGTCGACGATGTGGCGGCCTGTTACGCCGCGCTGGGCGCTGTGCATTCATTGTGGGCGCCGGTGCCGAGCGAGTTCGACGATTACATCGCCCGGCCCAAGGCCAACGATTATCGCTCGCTGCATACCGCGGTGGTCGGCCCGGAAGGGCGCACGATCGAAATCCAGATCCGCACCCATGAGATGCACGCCCAGGCCGAACTCGGCGTGGCTGCGCACTGGAAATACAAGGAAGGCGGCAAGGGCGGCGAAAAGGCCTTCGACCGCAAGATTCTGTGGATGCGCCAGCTGCTGGAACAGGTGCAGGAAGGCGAGCACGGCGAACTGGCCGGCGCGCTGGATGCCGAGCTGATCGAAGACCGCGTGTATGCGCTGACCCCCAAGGGCGAGGTGATCGATCTGCCGCAAGGCGCAACGCCGCTGGATTTTGCGTACCACGTGCACACCATGGTCGGGCATCGCTGCCGCGGCGCGCGCGTCAACGACCGCATCGTGCCGCTGACCTACCGGCTGCGCAGCGGCGACCGTGTGGAGATCATGACCGCGAAGGAAGCGGACCCGCGCCGCGACTGGTTGCTGGCCTCCAACGGTTTTCTGGCCAGCGGGCGTTCGCGCGACAAGGTGCGTGCGTGGTTCCACAAGCTGGACCGCGCGCGCAACGTGCAGGCCGGCAAGGATTTGCTCGATCGCGAGCTCAAACGCCTGGGCCTCCAGCATGCGGATCTGAGCGTGGCCACGCGCAAATTCCACGCCGACACCATCGACGATTTGTATATCCAGGTGGCATTGGGCGATACCGGGCCGAATCAGGTCAGCCGCGCATTACTGGAAGCCGAGCGTGCCGCCTCGCAGCCGGCGGTACCGGCGCCCCCGCGGCCGACTGCGCGTCGCGAGGGGTTGGGCAAATCCAAATTCACCGTGGAGGGCGTGGGCAACCTGCTGGTGCAGCTGGCGCGGTGTTGCCAACCCGTGGCGGGCGAGCCGATTGCCGGTTACCTCACCCGCGGCCGCGGCATCACCGTGCATCGCACCGATTGCGCGGCATTGGCGCGCTTGGCCGCCGCCCACCCGCAGCGGGTCTTGCCGGTGGAGTGGGGCAAGGCCGGCACCGGCTACGAGGTCGATGTGCAGGTGCGCGCGGTGGACCGCCGCTGGCTGCTCAAGGACATCACCAACCTGATCGCCCAGGAAGACGCGCACGTGCTGGAAATCAATAGCGACAACGTGCGCGACACGGGCAGGGCGCAGCTGCGCTTGCGCCTGAAGGTGAGCGATTACGACCAGCTGTCCGGACTGCTTGGCAAGCTGGACGCGCTGCCCGGAGTGAGCGAGGTACGGCGGCTAGGCTGAGCGCGCCGAAAATTTTGCTGGCGCCCATCGATTGGAAACAAACAGCACGCAAGGGACGTGAGTTGTGCTTGCCTGCCGAATCCCGAATCCCGAATCCCGAATCCCGAAGAGCCCACACCGCCTTCGCAACCCACACCGCTACCATAAGGCGGTGAACGCCCCCCCGTCAGGTCGCGCCAAGGATGGACGCCACCGCATGTCTCTGCTCCCGCGCTGGGTCAGATCGCCCCGTCTCTGGGTGCCACTGCGCAGTCGTGCGCTCTGGCGCGTGGTACTGGCCTTGTGCGCCTGCCTGTTGCTGACCGTGGTCGTGCTGCGCAAGCCGCTGGCCGATTGGCTGTGGCCGGACACGCGCATCCAGCAATTGCTGCAGCGGGGCGATGCCGCATTGGCCCGCGGCCAGCTTAGCGCTGCCCATGGCAGCGGTGCGCGCGAATTGTTCGCCGCCGCGCTTGCGTTGGATAGCGACCGTGGGGAAGCCCGTGCCGGGCTGGCGCGGACCGGCGCTGCCGCAGTGGTGCAGGCGCGTGCGGCAATCGCGGCCGGCGATGTCGCAGCAGCGCAACGCAGGCTGGCGCTGGCCACCGCCCTGGAAGCGCCGCAGGCACAGATCGCCCCAGTGGCCGCGCGGCTGCACGCGCTGCAGGCGCGCCGGGTCGGGCTGGATGCCTTATTGGCGCAGGCGGCGATGGCCCAGCAGCAAGGTCGCCTGGACGGCACGCCCGACAGCGCGTTGCCGCTGTACCAGCGCATCCTGGCCCTGGCGCCCGATCGCACCGACGCCCTGGAAGGTCGCGAAGACGCCTTGACCGATCTGTTGGCGCAGGCACGCCACGCATTGGCGCGCGATGCGCTCGGTGAGGCGTCGGCGTTGCTGGCCGCAGCCAAGCGTTACGACGCCGGGCATGTCGACATGCCGCTGACCGAAGGCCAGTACCACCGCGTGCTGGAACAACGCCGCCAACGTGCACAGGCCTTGCTACGCCGTGGCCGCCTGGCTCCGGCTGCGCGCGATTTCAACGCGGTGCTGGTGGCCGAGCCGGACGATGCAATCGCCCAGCGAGGCCTCGATCAGGTGGCGGACGAGTACGCCGCACAAGCTAGCCGGCAAGCGGCGGATTTTCACTTCGACGATGCGCTGCAATCAGTCCGTCAGGCGCAGCTGCTGGTGCCGGGCGCTACATCCATTGTGCAGGCCGAGCAGGCGATTGCGCGCGCGCGAGACGCCCAGCGCGGCCCAACCGCGGGCCTGTCGCGCGGCACCCGCGAGCGCCGTCTGCGGGCATTGCTGCAGCGCGTTGCCGATGCCCAAGCGCAGCAACACTGGATGACCCCGCCTGGCGTCAGCGCCTACGACGCGGTACGCGCCGCGCAGGCGCTGGCACCGCGCGATCCGCGCGTGCTGCAGGCTGCGGCGCGCGTGGTGCCGGCAAGCCAGCGTTGTTTCGAGGACGAACTGCGCAACAATCGCCTGCGTGCCGCGCGTGGGTGTCTCGATGCCTGGCAGGCACTGACACCCAATGCCGATGCCCTGGCCGGCGCGCGTCGCCGCCTTGCACAACGCTGGGTTGCGGTCGGAAGCGAACGGCTGGGCCAGGAGGACGCCGCATTCGCCCGCCGTGCGCAGGACGAAGCGCACCAACTGGATCCCGAACTGCCGGAATTGGCGGAGTTCACGCGACGGGTCAAGGCCGTCGCCGAGCAGCGTTGAGTGGTTGCTGGCGGTGTCGGCAACTTCGGAGCTTGCCGAACCTGTAACTCAAACGAGGCTTCAAAGCCCCTATCCGATGACATCGCAAGCGCCGGAACTGCGGGGCGAGCGCACGCGCGACACGCTGTGTCGCCTCTAAAACAAAAGCGCAGTGAATCTGCTAAGCGCACTCCTTCCCCCACCGGGAGAAGGTGCCCTGAAGGGGCGGATGAGGGTGCGTGCGAAGCCTGGCGATCGGTCTCCATGCCGATGGATGAATGATCAGTCAGGCGGCGCATTGTGCGGTGGTGCGGCGCACAGGCTCCGTCCACCCTCCGCACACAACCACCTGCTCACTCCGCAATAAACAACGCCCGCACCGTCGCGCGCGCTGCATCCAGCGAAAAATACTCGGCCACGTTGCGCAAGCCGTTATCGGCCAGACGCTGCCACAGCGCTGCGTCCTGATACAGACGCACGATCGCAGCGGCGAACGCGTTTGCATCGTCGGCCACGCACACATCCTCGCCATCGCGCAGGTGCATGCCTTCCACCGCGCAGGTGGTGCCCACCACCGGCTGGCCGTGCGCCATGCTCAGATTGATCTTGCCTTTGACGCCCGCGCCAAAACGCAGCGGTGCCACCGCGATACGTGCGTTGTCCATGAACGGAACCAGATCCGGAACGTGACCGTGCAGCTGCACGCCGGTGCACTCGTCGGCCAACAATTTCAAGGCGTCAGGCAGGTCGGCACCGATACAATGAAACACCACATCGGGCAGCTGTGCACGGACCTGCGGAAAGATGGCGCTGATGAACCACTGCACCGCATCCACATTCGGCGGATGACGAAAGCCCCCGACGAACACCAGGTCGCGGCGTTGCGCGAAGCTGTGGCCACTGCCGGCGACGTCATGCAGGTTGGAAAGCAGGGCCGTGCGAATGTGCGGCGCATCTGTGCGCAGTTGCGCCTGTTCTGCGGCCGACACCAGCAAGGTGACATCGGTGGCCGCCATGATCTCGAGCTCGCGCAGGCGGGTGCGTTCTGCGCCATGCAGCAGATTGGCATCGCCAGCCACCTCGGCACCGCGGCGTTCGCGCAGGTAATGCAGGTCGACGGTATCGAACAAGGTGCGCGCCTGTGGCGCGTATTGCTTGAGCAACGGCAGACAGGCATGTGCGACGTGGTGGCGTACCAGTAGCACCACCGCAAACCGCGCACCGTGCGTGCGCAGCCAGCTGCCGACGCCTTCGAGAAACGGTGCGTACCAGACTTCGGCGCCGAGTTGCTGTAATGCCTGCGTATGGCGCCCGGCATGTTCGCGGCGGGTCGGCACGAAGACAACGTGGGCGCCTTCTTCGCGCAGCAGGCGGATCAGGTTGAACTGCCGCAGCGAGCCGGAATCGCGGTCCGGCTGCGGTACGCACTCGTCCAGGATCAATACCTGGCGCTGGCCGCGGTGCAGCAGTGCAGGCCCGGGCACGGTGCCCACCGGCAACTGCGCTTTAAGCGCCTGCTGCCACTTTTCGGCAAAGACGTTTTGATTGCGCACCTGATAGGCCTTCACCCCGGTGCGCGTATCGGTGCCGTTGCTGGTGCCCTCGTCATGCACCACCACGCTGGCCGGCTGCACCAGCACTTGGTAACCCGCTGCACGGACCGCAAACGCCAGATCGGTGTCTTCGTAGTACGCCGGCATGTAACGCCGATCCAGCCCGCCCAGCGTCTGCAACAGCGTGCGTGGCAGCGCGATGGCCGCGCCCGAGCAGTAATCCATCGCCCGCACATATGCATAGCGCGGGTCGTCGGACGATTCGAAGCGGCCGTAACTCCAGGCGCTGCCATCGCCGAACACCACGCCGCCGGATTCCTGCAGCCGCCCGTCCGGGTAGACCAGTTGCGCGCCGATCAGGCCGGCGCTTGGATGCTGGGCAAAGGTGTCGATCAACCGATCCAGCCAGCCGGGCTGCGGAATGGTGTCGTTGTTGAGCAGCACCACGAAATCGCCACGCGCCAGCGCAATGCCGTCATTGCAGGCGGCAATGAAGCCACCGTTGCTCGCACGCAGGTGATAGTGCAGGCCGGCAACTTGCGGCAATTGTTCGGCGGTGGCGTCGCTGCTGCCGTCGTCCACAACGATGATTTCCACATCCACCAGCGGCGGATGCGCCGCCAGCGAGCGCAGGCAAGCCAAGGTATGTGCGATGTGGTTGTAGACCGGAATCACCACCGACACCCGCGGCGCGGCGCTGTGCGGCAGCGCAAATGCGGCGAACGGGGCGGGTTGCGGCAGCCACAACGGCGTGCCGAGCGCGACCGGCGGCGCCTGCGTGTGGACGCGAATACGCTGCCAGGTGGCGCGCCAGCCGCGCGTGCGCATGCTGGCCATGCTGCGGTGGATCAGGCCAAGGATGCGATTGAACAGATAGCGCGCATCGGCCAAAGACATCGACATTGCGTTGGAACTCCAGCGTGGTATGGCAGTGAAACGTGGCGAGCAGAGCGCGGGGGCGAGGCAATTGGTGCGTCTGCCAACGCAGTGTACGAGCCGTGCCCGCTGCTGCCGAGAACACGTCGCTCCCAGCGAAGCGGCGTTGGTCGTTTTGTTAGCGGCTCTTAACGGTCGACGGGTGCGGTGGGTCACAGCCATGACAGCGCTGCGCTAGACTCGCCGGACTCTACATCCTCGCATTCCTGTGCCCCGACGCCACGACAACGACGCTCCCGACGATTTCGAGGACGATACCAACGCGCAAGGCTCCCGCTGGCAACGCAGACTCATCGTCTGGGGATTTGCCGCGTTCGCGCTGGCGCTCGGTTTCCTGATTCCCTATACGGTATATCTGAACAAGCAGGTCACCCAGCGCTTCGGCGAGTTGCGTTGGCAGATCCCGACCCGCGTGTACGGGCGGCCATTGGTGCTGGTGCCCGGCATCGCGCTGGATGCGGCCACGCTGAAGACCGAGCTGGATGCGGCGTCGTACAGTGACGACGGTCAGGCGAAGCTGCCTGGCACCTATCAGCAGGACGGCAGCCGCTTCACCATCGCCAGCCGCGGCTATATCGATGTGGATGGGCATGTGCCGGCGCGCCGTATCGACGTCAGCCTGGCGGGCGGGCGCGTGGCCACGCTGCGCGACGCCGGCGACCGCAAAGCGCTCGAAAGCGCACGCCTGGACCCGGCGCGCATTGCCACCCTGTACGGCCAAAAGCAGGAAGAACGCCGCCTGGTGCGCATGGAAGAAGTGCCCGAGCTGCTGGTCACCGGCCTGCAGGCGGTGGAAGATCGCGACTTCAACAGCCACCACGGCATCGATCTGAGTGGCATGGTGCGCGCGGCCTGGATCATGGCGCGCTCCGGCGGCCAGGTTCGCCAGGGTGCCAGCACGCTGACCCAGCAGTTGGCCCGCAGCGGCCTGCTCGGCATCGGCAAGGAACAGACGCTGACGCGCAAGTTCAACGAGATCCTGTACGCGGTGATCATGGAGGCGCGTTACGACAAGCGCACCATCCTGGAGGCCTATCTCAACCAGGTGTATCTGGGCCAGCGCGGCGGGCAGGCGATCCACGGTGTGTCGTCGGGCGCCGAGCTGTGGTTCGGCCGCGAACTCAATTCGATGACCACCGAGCAGATCGCGTTGTTGATCGGGCTGGTCAAGGGGCCGTCGTACTACGACCCGCGGCGCAACCCGGAGCGCGCGCTGGACCGGCGCAATTTCGTGCTCGGCAAGCTGCACGAAAACAACCTGATCAACGACGCCGAGTACAAGCGCGCGCTGGCCGCGCCGCTGGGCGTGCCCACCGAGCCCGGCCTGGTCGCAGCCAATCGTTTCCCCGCCTATGTGGACTTGGTGCGGCGCCAGCTGGCGCACGATTACCCGGAAGGCGTCCTGCAGGGCGCCGGCATGAGCGTGCTCACGGGCATGTCGCCGTCTGCGCAGGCGTATGCCGAAGGGGCGGTCACCGGCACCATCAAGCGGCTGGACAACAAGAAGCGCCCGCCGCTGCAGGCCGGGCTGGTGCTCACCGACGTGCACAACGGCGATGTGCTGGCGGTGGTCGGCAGCCGCGAGGTGGCCAAGCCGGGCTTCAATCGTGCGGTGGAAGCGCAGCGGCAGGTGGGCTCGTTGCTCAAGCCGTTCGTGTACATGCTGGCGCTGGCCTCGCCGGACCGCTGGGCGCTGTCCAGCTGGGTCGACGACTCGCCGGTCACCGTGCAGCTCAGCCGCGGCAGGACCTGGTCGCCCGGCAATTCCGACAACCGCAGCCACGGCACTGTGCGTCTGGTCGATGCGCTGGCGCATTCCTACAACCAGGCCACGGTGCGGGTGGGCATGCAGGTCGGCGCAGACCGCATCGCGCAACTGATCCAGGTCTTGGCCGGCATCAAGGCCGAGCCCAATCCGGCCTTGATCCTGGGCACGACCGACCAGAGCCCGTATGGCATGGCGCAGCTTTACCAGTTCCTGGCGGCCGGCGGCGAGATCCAGCCGCTGCACGCGGTGCGCGGTGTGCTCGATCCGCAGGGCAAGCTGCTCAAGCGCTACGACAAGACCCCGGCACCGGCGCAGGAAGGCGATTCGGTGGCTGCCAACCTGATCAGCATCGGTCTGCAGCAGGTAGTCAGCAACGGTACCGCGCGCCAGCTGCTGGGCGATGGCCTGGGTCGCTTGTCGTCGGCCGGCAAGACCGGTACCTCCAACGATGGTCGCGACAGTTGGTATGCCGGCTATACCGGCGACCACCTGGCGGTGATCTGGATGGGCAACGACCAGAACGCCGAGACCGGCCTGTATGGCGCCACCGGCGCGATGCGGGTGTGGTCGAGCATCTTCGCCCGCCTGCCGAGTGCGCCATTGAAGGTCAGCGGCAGAGGCCTGGATTGGCAGTGGGTGGACGCCAGCGGTACCGGCGTGACCGACCCCGGTTGCCCGGGCGCGCGCCAGTTCCCGTTCGTGGTCGGCTTCACGCCGGCCTACGCCCCGTGTGCCGGCAATGCACCATCGATCGAAGCTGCGCCCGGCGAAGCGGCCGCACCCGCCGAACAATCCAGCGGCGGTGGCTGGCGCCGCTTCTTCGGTCTGGAAAAGAAGCCCGAACAACCCGCCCCGGCGCCTGCCACGGCCCCACCGGCGCATTGATTTGGAGTCACCCATGAACCGAATGCACCGTTTGCTGGTCATGATCGCCGTATCGGCCGCAGTCACCGCCTGCGTCACCGCACCGCCCGCACCGCCACCGACGCCGGTGGACCCGACGACCCCGACCCAGCGGCTGTTGCTGATCGAACGCGACGCTGGCGTGGACGACACCGAGCTGTCGGTGCAGCCGCTGCGCGACCCGCAGGTCGATGATTTGCGCGACACCTCAAAGAGCAAGCGTCAGGCCGGCGATCTGGCCGGCGCCGCCGCGGCGCTGGATCAGGCGCTGGGCCTGGTGTCGGGCGACCCGGCGATTCTGCAGGAACGCGCAGAAGTGTCCGTGCTGCAGGCCGACTGGCCGGCCGCCGAGCGCTTCGCCAAGCAGGCGATCGCGCTTGGCTCCAAGACCGGTCCGCTGTGCCGTCGCCACTGGGCCACCATCGAGCAGTCGCGGCTGGCGCGAGGCGAGAAGGAGAATGCTGCCTCGGCCAGGGCGCAGATCGCTGGCTGCACGGTGCCGGGCCTGAAGCGGTACTGAGATCTGCCACTCGGCGGGGCGTACCGCCTGACGACAGACCACCGGTCGCTGACGGAATCGCGTCTGGCGTGAAGCGGGTGTTGGGCATGCAGTGCGGGCAGCGTGCCTGCGCCTGGCTGCACTCCGTCACGTACACCCAGCCGCATCACTGCGCACGCGCTAGGCTGTCGCGCTTCCTCTGCGCTTTCCGTTTGGTCTCATGTCCCAACTTGCCACTGTCAGCATCGAAGCGCTCAGCGAGGGTGGGGCGCTTGCGCGTCAGCTCGACGCCTTCGCGCCACGTGCTGCGCAGTTGCGCCTGACCGGAGCGATTGCCGAGGCATTCGAGCAGCGCGATGTGTTGCTGGCAGAGGCCGGCACCGGCACCGGCAAGACCTACGCCTATCTGGTGCCGGCGCTGCTGTCCGGGCTCAAGACCATCGTTTCCACCGGCACGCGCGCGCTGCAGGATCAGCTGTTCCATCGCGATCTGCCGCGCGTGCGCGCCGCGCTGGGCGTGGGCCTGCGTAGCGCGTTGCTGAAGGGCCGCGCCAACTATCTGTGCAAGTACCGCACCCAGCAGGCGCGCGGTGAGCCGCGCTTTGCCACGCCCGAACAGGTCTCGCAGTTCCAGCGCATCGTGGCCTGGAGCGGGCGCACCCAGTCCGGCGACATGGCCGAACTCGAAGCCTTGCCCGACGACTCGCCGCTGCTGCCGATGGTGACCTCCACCGTCGACAACTGCCTGGGCACCGAATGCCCGTTCTATAGCGAGTGCTTCGTGGTGCAAGCGCGCCAGCGTGCGCAAGCGGCCGATCTGGTGGTGGTCAATCACCATCTGCTGCTGGCCGATCTGGCGCTCAAGCAGGAAGGCTTCGGCGAAATCCTGCCTGGCGCGCAGGCCTTCGTCATCGACGAAGCGCATCAATTGCCGGAGCTGGCGGCCAATTTCTTCGGCGAAAGTTTCGGCATGCGGCCGTGGCAGGAGCTGGCGCGCGACTGCATGGTCGAAGCGCGCCTGGTGGCCGGCGCGCAAGCCAGCCTGCAGGCGCCGATCCTGGCTCTGGACGACGCCTTGCGCAGCCTGCGCGCCGGCATGGAGGGGTTGCCGGCGCGTGGCACGCAATGGCGTGCGCTGGCCAAGCCGCAGGTGCGCGAAGGGTTCGACGCGGTGCTGTCGTCATTGGCACGGTTGGGCCAATCCCTGCTGCCTTTGCGTGAGGCCTCGCCTGGCTTCGATGGCTGCACCGCACGTGCGCAAGAAGCCTTGAATCGCCTGTCGCGCTGGTTGGGCGAAGACGTGTCAGTAGCTGATTTCGCGCAGGATCCGCCAGAAGAGACCGTCGACAACGATGTGCTCTGGTACGAACTCAGCCCGCGCGGCTTCCGCTGCCAGCGCACGCCGCTGGATGTATCCGGCCCGTTGCGCGAGCATCGCGAAAAATCGCATGCAGCCTGGGTATTCACCTCGGCCACGCTGGCGGTGGGCGGCGAGTTCGACCACATTGCGCAGCGTCTGGGTTTGAATGATCCGGTGACCTTGCTGCAACCCAGCCCGTTCGATTGGGCGCGTCAGGCCTTGTGCTATCTGCCGCCGAACCTGCCCGATCCGGCCGCACGCGGGTTTGGCACTGCGCTGATCGGTGCGTTGACGCCGGTGCTGGAAGCCTCCAAAGGCCGTGCGTTTCTATTGTTCGCCTCGCACCGCGCGCTGCGCGAAGCGGCCGAAGCCTTGCGCGGTGCGCCGTGGCCGTTATTCGTGCAGGGTGAGGCGCCGCGCGCGACCTTGCTACAGCGCTTCCGCGATTCCGGTAACGGTGTGCTGCTGGGCTCGGCCAGTTTCCGCGAGGGCGTGGACGTGGTCGGCGATGCCTTGAGCGTGGTGGTGATCGACAAGCTGCCGTTCGCCGCGCCCGACGACCCGGTGTTCGAAGCGCGCCTGGATGCGATTCGCCGCGAGGGCGGCAACCCGTTCCGCGACGAGCAGCTGCCGCAGGCGGTGATCGCGCTCAAGCAGGGCGTGGGTCGACTCATTCGCAGCGAAACCGACCGTGGCGTGCTGGTGCTGTGCGACCCGCGGCTGGTCAACAAAAGCTATGGACGCACCTTCATGAAATCGCTGCCGCCATTTGCGCGCACCCACGCCATAGCCGATGTGCAAGCGTTTTTTGGTGTTGCAGAGGCGGTGGGCGACAATGGCGTACTCGCGTTGCCGTTCGGCGATGATCGATCTTCTTATTCTTTCTGACTGCGGCCCTGCCATGAACGTCCTCGCCTTCGAGACCTCCACCGAAGCCTGTTCCGTCGCCGTGCACGTCGACGGTCGCGTGATCGAGCGCTTCGAACTGGCGCCGCGCCGCCACGCCGAACTGGCGCTGCCCTGGGCCGAGCAGCTGCTGGCCGAGGCAGGTATTACGCGCCGCCAGCTCGATGCGATTGCGGTCGGCCGTGGCCCTGGCGCGTTCACTGGCGTGCGTCTGGCGATCGGCATTGCGCAGGGCATCGCCTTGGCGCTGGATGTGCCGGTGCTGGCCGTTTCCACGTTGCAGGTGCTGGCCCTGCGCGCGCCGGCCGAAGCGAGCCATGTACTGGCCTGCATCGATGCGCGCATGGGCGAGGTGTATGCCGGTGTCTTCGCGCGCGGTGACGACACGGTGCTGGAACTGGCGCCGGAAGTGGTCTGCGCGCCGGAAGCACTCGTGCTGCCCGATACGGCGCAGCGCATGGCCGCTGTCGGCACCGGTCTGGCGGCTGCCGATGCGCTGCTGCAACAGCGCTTTGCGACGCGCCTGACCAGTGTCGATGCCGCCGCGCTGCCGCGTGCCGCCGATCTGCTCACGCTCGCGGTGCCGGCCCTGCGGCGCGGCCAAGGCGTGGCGCCGGAGCGGGTGGAGCCGGCCTACCTGCGCGACAACGTCGCGCTCACCCTGGTCGAGCAACAGGCCGCCCGCGCCGCGAAGGCGGCCGGCGCATCGCCATGACCGATGCTGCCCGGCATGCGCGTTTTCGCGGTTGCCTGCTCGGTCTGGCGGTGGGCGATGCGCTAGGCACCACGCTCGAATTCTGCGCGCCGGGCAGCTTCACGCCGATCGACGACATGCACGGCGGCGGCCCGTTTGCCTTGCGGGCCGGGCAGTGGACCGACGACCCCTCGATGGCCTTGTGCCTGGCGCATAGCCTGCTGCATCGGCAGGGCTTCGACGCGGCCGATCAGATGAACCGCGATTGCAATTGGTACCAGCACGGTCAGCTCAGCAGTACCGGTGCCTGCTGCGATATCGGTGCGACCGTGCGCCAGGCGCTGGAGCGCTATCTGGATGGCGGCCCGGCCTTCGGCGGCGGCACCGATCCGCGCTCGGCTGGCAATGGTTCGTTGATGCGGCTGGCGCCGGTGGCGATGTATGACGCGCAGTGTCCTGACCAACTGGCCGATCGCGCGGACGACAGTTCGCGCACCACCCATGCCGCTGCCGAAGCACTGGATGCCTGCCGGCTGTTCGCGGTCCAGCTGCGCGCCGCGCTGCTTGGAGGCACGCGCGATCAGGTGCTCCATGCGCAACCGGAAACGTCGCTGACGCCTGCAGTCCACGCATTGGCGATCCGCGACCATGTCGCCGTGCCCGCCGCGCAGATCTGCGGTATGGGCTATGTCATCGATTCGCTGTCGGCAGCGCTGTGGTGTTTCGCCACCACCGAGAGCTGTGCCGAGGCCGTGCTGCGTGCCGCCAACCTGGGCGACGATGCGGACACCACCGCAGCGATCTGCGGGCAGCTCGCCGGCGCGTTTTACGGCATCGACGGCATCCCGGCCGCCTGGCGCGAACGCGTGCAGGATGCGGCAGAGATTGTTGTGCTGGCAGACCGGTTGTACGAGGCGGCGTCAGTGGCCTGAGGCCGCAGCCACGATTCAACGGACCGGCACGTATGCAGCACGCTGTAGGTGAAGCGCCGGCGTCGTGCTTGCGGCCCTTGATGGGGGGGGGCGGCCCGATCAGGCGTGATTGCGGTGCCAGACTGGTGCACGCGCGTGGCGGTGTGCGTGCTGTCTCTGCCTCGCTATCGCAGTGGACGCTGTGCGGATCGCGCGCGTCGCCGCAGCGGCCTTGCCGCCGCATTGCAGTGTTTATCAGGTCAGCGCCGCCAGGGTGTGGCGCGATGCGCGGCGCAAGCAACGCGCCCGCTACCTCAGCGATCGTCGTGCAGCTCGCCGCCGGGCAGGAACAACCAGGTGCGCGTGACCTGCAGGATGTCCACATCGTCCTTGGTCTTGGGCAGCGGCGGGAACGGCTGCGCCAGTTGCACCAAGCGTAATGCGGCATCGTCGAGCAGCGGAACCCCGCTGGAGACCAGCACGCTGCTGCTTTCCACGCTGCCGTCGCGGCGCACGCCCACGTTGATGACGACCTTGCCGCCCAGCCGGCGGCGGCGGGCGTCGTCGGGATAATTCAGATTGCCCACGCGCTCGGCGCGGTCCACCCAGGCGCGTAGATAGTTCGCATATGCGTATTCGCGGGTGCTGGCCGAGACGAACTTGCGGTTCGGGCGTTTGGCGTACTGCTCGGAGCGCAAATGCACTTCGGCTGCGAGCCGGGCCATTTCGGCATCGCGCTGCAAGCGTTGCGCATCTGCAGGAGTGAGTGGGTCGGTCTGCGGATTGGGTTGTGGCGTCGGCACGGCCTGCTCGCCGCGACGGCTGGTCACCACGCGGGTCTGGGTCGGCGCCGGCGCGTTCACGCTGGTGGCGCGTTGTGCCTGTGGCGCCAGCCCGGTGCGGTCCTGTGGCACCACGCCCGGCTGGCTGTCGCGCGGGCGCTGCGCGGTGTCGTGATTGCCGCCGCCCTGCTGGTTGGCCTGGGCCAGGAAGTCGGCCTGCTTGGGCGTCAACGGTGTGCTGGTCTGGCTGAAGATCACATCCAGGGTTGGCACCAGTGGCGCGTCTTCGCTGACCGCAAACACCACGCCCAGGATCAGCACGCCGTGCAACAGCAGCGAGATCACCAGCGTCATCATCAGCCGGCGACCGTCGTCCATCGGTGCCGGCAGCGCCGCGGCCGTGCTCATTGCGCGGCGCCTGCCTCGATCGCGTCGAACAGCAGCCCGGCGATGTTCAGGCCGAACTGGGCATCCAGCTCGCGCACGCAGGTGGGGCTGGTGACGTTGACCTCGGTCAGGTAATCGCCGATCACATCCAGGCCCACGAAGCGCATGCCGCGGCGGCGCATTTCCGGGCCCACCTGAGCCGCGATCCAGCGGTCGCGCTCGGACAACAGCCGGCCTTCGCCGCGCCCGCCGGCCGCCAGGTTGCCGCGGAACTCGTCGCCCTGCGGAATCCGCGCCAGGCAGTAATCCACCGGCACGCCGTCCACCAGCAGGATGCGCTTGTCGCCGGCGCTGATGTCGGGGATGAAGCGCTGCGCCAGGGTCAGCTTGCGGTTGCCGTCGGTCAGCGTTTCCAGAATCACGTTGAGGTTGGGGTCGCCGGTGCCGCTACGGAAGATCGAGCGCCCGCCCATGCCGTCCAGCGGCTTGAGTACCGCCTGACCATGCTCCAACACAAAGGCCTTGAGCGCGGCGGCATCGCGGCTGACCAGGGTGGGCGGGCAGCACTGCGGAAACAGCAGCGCTGCCAGCTTCTCGTTGTAGTCGCGCAGGCCCTGCGGGTCGTTGACGATCTGCGCGCCGGCGCGCTGCGCCACGCTTAGCACCTGGGTGTCGTAGACGAACTCCGCATCCACCGGCGGGTCCTTGCGCATCAACACCACCTGGCCGGGGCCGAATTCCAGCTCGGCGAACTCGCCCAGCGTGAACCAGTTGGTCTTGTCTTCGCGTACGCTCAGCGGCGCGACCTGCGCCACCGCGCGGCCTTCGCGCAGGCTCAGCCCGCCCGGGCGCACGTAATGCAGGCGGTGGCCACGGCGCTGGGCGTCCAGCAGCATGGCAAACGTGGTGTCTTTGGCGATCTTGATGGAGGCGATGGGATCCATCACCACGACGACGTCGAGCGACATGGGGCTAAACCTTTCGAACAAGCTGCCGATGGTAACTTGCCGATGGTAACTTCAAGCGATGGGCGATGGCGCGCCCGGCGGGTCGTAGTGCGCGACTTGCCGGCCGGGACGCGCCCAGACGTGGTCGGAACGTCCGCCTGGCGGGGCCCCGGCAATGCGCCCTTGACAGTCGATGCTGGTCTTGGGATATACATGCAGTTTCGTAGCGACGTCGGAAGGGATGACGCGTCGCGCGCCTGGGGATATGTGATGAGTGAAAACATTGCTGCGGGTGGGGAACTCGCAGGACTCAAGGTGATGGTGATCGATGATTCGAAAACCATTCGCCGCACCGCCGAAACGCTGCTGAAGCGGGAAGGTTGTGAAGTAGTGACAGCAACGGATGGTTTCGAGGCACTGGCCAAAATTGCGGACCAGCAACCTCAGATCATTTTTGTTGACATCATGATGCCGCGCCTGGATGGCTACCAGACGTGCGCGTTGATCAAGGGCAACCAGCTCTTCAAATCGACGCCGGTAATCATGTTGTCGTCCAAGGATGGGCTGTTCGACAAGGCACGCGGCCGCATCGTCGGTTCCGAGCAATATCTGACCAAGCCGTTCACCCGTGAAGAACTATTGAGCGCAATCCGCACGTACGTCCACGCCTGACCAGGGGGAAAGGCAACATGGCTCGAATTGTATTGATCGAGGACTCGCCCACCGACAGCGCAGTCTTCAGTCAATGGCTGGAAAAAGCAGGCCATACGGTCGTCGCCACCGATAACGCAGAAGAGGGACTTGAGCTGGTTCGCAGCCAGGTGCCCGATCTTGTGTTGATGGATGTGGTGTTGCCCGGCATGAGCGGCTTCCAGGCAACGCGTGCACTTGCACGCGACCAGGCTACCAAGGACATCCCCGTGCTGCTGGTCAGCACCAAGGGCATGGAAACCGACAGGGCCTGGGGTTTGCGACAAGGTGCCAGCGACTACATCGTCAAGCCGCCGCGCGAAGACGATTTGATCGCGCGCATCAGACAACTGGTGCGTTGATGCGCTCTCCATTCGATATTCTCGAAGACTACGAGCGTCGTAGTCTTGCGCACGCCACGCCGCTGCCGGAACGCCAGTTCTCTGCAGATATCTGGCGCGGCGTAGGTTACCGCGTCGGTACCCGGCGATTGGTTTCTGACTTCCGCGAAGTGGCGGAAATCGTGCCGATGCCGCCAGTGACTCCGGTGCCGGGCGCACAGCCCTGGCTGCTGGGCGTGGGCAACCTGCGCGGCAATCTATTTCCGGTGATCGATCTGAAGCAGTTCCTGGAGGGCCGTCGCACGGTGCTGCAGGAAGGCCAGCGTGTGCTGATCATGCGTCAGAGCGGCGGCGACGTCGCCCTGACCATCGATGAGCTGTACGGCCAACGCAGCTTCGAGCAGGTCCAGGCGGTGGAACCCGGCGAGTTGGCGCAAGGCCGCTACGCCCACTTTATCGACCGTGCCTTCCGCAACGAGACGCAGGACTGGGGGGTGTTTTCCCTGGCCTTGCTGTCGCGCACTCCTGAATTCCGGCAGGCCGCGGCCTAAGCCGCGACCCTGCCACGTCATACAGATCGAGGTCGAACCATGAGTACCGCCCCGGACGCCCGCAAGACCAACAAGCTCGGCAGCGTCAGCACCAGCTTCTGGCTTGGCTTGCTGGTGTTGTCGATGATCGTGTTTGGCGCCAACACCGGCGTCGCGACCTGGCAGAGCAGTCATCTTGCCGGCGCCGGTGTTAGCGCGGCCGACTTGCAGGTGCTTTCGCAGCAGCTGGCTAACCAGGGCCGCGAAGCGGTCTCCGGCGACACTAAGGCATTTGCCGCGTTCAAGGAGACCAAGGGCCGCATCGACAGCACGGTCAACGATCTGGATGGCCGTTACGGCCAGGAAGGCCCGATCGCCAGCTCGATGTCGCAGCTCAAGGCGACCTGGGTGCCGCTGAGCAAGAACGCCGATCAGGTCATCGCCAGCGAACAGGCGGTGCTGGCGATCGCAGTCAACGCCAACCGCTTCTCCGGCAGCGTCCCGCAATTGCAGGCGCAGTTGAACGAAGTGGTGCGTGCGATGACCGTCAGCGGCGCGCCGGCTTCGCAGATCTACAACACCTTGCAGCAGGTCGTGGTAGCCGGAACCATGGCGCGGCGGGTGACCGAAATCCGCGCCGGCGAAGACGATGCGGTCGCGTCCGGCGACGCGCTGGCACGCGACTCGGTGGTGTTCACGCAGATGCTCGAAGGCTTGCGCGCAGGCAACGAGGAACTCGGCATCGCCGCGGTCCGAAACCCGGCCGCGTTGTCGGCGCTGGAACAGTCGCAGGCCCAGTGGACGAGGATGAAGAGGGACGTCGACGCCATCCTCGCCAACTCGCGCAACCTGTTTGCCGCGCAGTCCTCGGCTGCCGCGCTGACGGCTGGCTCCAGCAAGATGCTCGACGACAGCAAGAAGCTGTTCGATGCGTTCTCTTCGTTCGGTTCGGTGCGCGACACGCGCCTGTTCCCGAACTTCTGGCTGGGCGTGGTGTCCGGCCTGGTCGCGCTGCTGGCGATCATCGGCTTCGTGTGGAGCTCGGTGCGCGTGCGGACCCGCGAGCAGGACGTGCGCTACCAGTCGCAGGTGGAATTCAACAGCCGCAACCAGCAGGCGATTATGCGGTTGCTGGACGAAATCAGCTCGCTCGGTGAGGGTGACCTGACGGTGAAAGCCTCGGTGACCGAGGACATGACCGGTGCCATCGCCGACGCCATCAACTACGCCGTGGACGAACTGCGCCACCTGGTGACCACCATCAACGACACCTCAGCCAAAGTGGCCGTGTCGACCCAGGAAACCCAGGCCACGGCCATGCAGCTGGCCGAAGCGGCCGGCCAGCAGGCCAACCAGATCACCACTGCTTCCGAGCGCATCAGCGAAATCGCTGCCAGCATCGAACAGGTGTCGCGCAACTCCACCGAGTCGGCCGAAGTGGCGCAGCGCTCGGTGGTCATCGCCGCCGAAGGTGCCGGCGTGGTGCGCGAGACGATTCAGGGCATGGATCAGATTCGCGACCAGATCCAGGAAACCTCCAAGCGCATCAAGCGGCTGGGCGAATCCTCGCAGGAAATCGGCTCGATCGTGGAACTGATCAACGACATTTCCGAGCAGACCAACATCCTGGCGCTCAACGCTGCGGTGCAGGCAGCATCGGCCGGCGAGGCCGGCCGCGGTTTCGCCGTGGTGGCCGACGAAGTGCAGCGCCTGGCAGAACGCACCTCCAGTGCGACCCGACGCATTGAAGGTCTGGTGCAGACCATTCAGGCCGATACCAACGAAGCGGTCAGCTCGATGGAGCAGACCACCTCCGAAGTGGTGTCCGGTGCGCGCCTGGCCGAAGACGCCGGCACCGCGCTGACCGAAATCGAGCGCGTGTCCAACGCCTTGAATAACCTGATTAAGAACATCTCCATCGCCGCGCACCAGCAGTCGGCCGCGGCGACGGATATCACACAGACCATGGGCGTGATCCGTCAGATCACCAGCCAGACATCGCAGGGTGCGGAGCAGACGGCCGAATCGATCGGCAACCTGGCTCAGCTCGCTGCCGATCTGCGCCGTTCGGTCGCCGACTTCAAGCTGCCGGCGTGACAACGACGCGGAACGGGAAAGGATCAGCAGATGGCGCCTAGTAGCGTTACGTCGATGCAGAAAGTGACCGGTTGCTGCGCTAGCGGCAAGTCGGTCGTAGTCAGGGGGCTGCAATGAGCGCGCTTCGCGATGCGATGAGTCACGCCGCACTGGGCTGGGTCAAGCCAGAGCTGGACGAGACGTTGCGCCAGGCGCGCAACGAGATCGAATACTTTGCCGAAGAACCGTCCGACACCAGTCGGATGCGGTTCTGCGCCGGCTATCTGCACCAGGTGCAGGGCACGCTGCGCATGGTCGAGTTGTATGCGCCGGCGATGGTGGCCGAAGAGCTCGAGCTGCTGGCCCAGGCCGTGCAGGTGGGCGAGGTCGCCGACCGCGATGAAGCCTGCGCCATGCTGATGCGCGGCACCGTGCTGCTGCCCGATTATCTGGAGCGCTTGCAGAACGGGCACCGCGACATTCCGATCGTGTTGTTGCCGCTGCTCAATGAGATCCGCGCCACCCGTGGCCAGCCGGGTCTCAACGAGAGCGTGCTGTTTGCGCTCGACCCGCAGTCGGGTGTCGCCACCGAGGCCGAGCTGGATCACGCGCGCGGTAGCTTGAGCGGGCGCAATCGCGAATTGCTCGACACCGTTGGCAATGCGGTCAAGGAAGAATTGCTGCGCGTCAAAGATGCGCTGGACCTGCATCTGCGCACCGGCGGTGACATCGCCAAGCTGCAGACCCAGGTCAAGGATCTGGGCAGCGTTGCCGACACCCTGGGCATGATGGGCCTGGGTGTGGCGCGCAATGTCGTCGTGCAGCAGCGCGATGCGTTGGCGCGCGTGGTCGATGGCCAGACCCAGATGGACGACAACGTGCTGCTGGATATCGCCGGCGCGCTGCTGTACGTGGATGCCTCGCTGGACGATCAGGTGGCCAGCCTTGGCGCCGATCCGGGCGATGGCACCGAAGTCATCAACAGTGCCAACTCCTCGGAAGTGCGCCGCACGGTCGATGTGCTGGCGCAGCAAGCGATCGCCAACTTCGGTGCGGCGCGCGAGCACTTCGTCGCCTTCATCGAAACCAACTGGGACCATGCCCGCCTGGCCAATGTGCCGCACCTGCTCGGCGAAGTCGGCGGTGCATTGCGCATTCTCGAATTGCCGCAGGCTGCCGATTATCTGGAAGGCGTGCGTGGTTACGTCGATCTGGAACTGATCTGCAAGCAGCGCGTGCCCAGTGGCCGACAGCTGGATACGCTGGCCGATGCGATGGCCAGCCTGGAGTACTATCTGGAAGCCCTGCGCGAGCGCCGTCCCGGCCGCGAGGAGATTCTGGACATCACCCGCAACAGCCTGGAAACGCTGCGTTATTGGCCGCTGCCGTCGGGCGAGCCGTCCGATTTGCCGATCGGTGCCGACCAGCCGGGCAGCGTGGCCGAACCGCAGACGGTGGCCGCCACGCCGTTGCAGCATGCGGACACGCCGCAGGCCGCCAACGATGCCGCGCCCACGCCGTCGCTGGAATGGGTCAACGAAACCGTGGTCGAAACGCCGTTCGCTGCCAGGGTGGTGCACGACACCGGCGCCGCCGCGACCGATACGATGTTTTCGTTCGACCCGGTTGCCGCTGAAGAAACCGTGTCCGGCCAGTCGCATGTGCCGTTCACCGTGGCGCCGCTGGATCTGTCCGACGACGGCGCGCAAGCGCCCGGTGACTGGCAGCTGGAAACCACCGAGCAGGTCGCGCCAATCGCCACCTCTGCGTTCGACCCGGTGTCGGCCGAGCAGGATGGCAACGAGGTCGTGCAGGTCAGCTATACCGTGGATTTGAGCGCGCTGGAGCAAGAGCACGCTGCCGAGCCGGTGGTTGCCGAAGACGCGCCGCTGCAGATCGAGCAGATCGCGCTGCCTGGCGATGCCGAGCAGACCGAAGCGCCGTTGGATTTCATTGCCGAGAACGCAACGCGTCGTGCGCAGACCAGCATCGAAGATGCGTTTTCGCCGCCGCCGCTTCCGCCGCAGGAACTGGAAGACCCGTTCGTCGAACCCGTGCAGGAGCCGCAAGACGCACCGTGCGAAGCAACAGCCGAGGCCACCGCTTCGCGCGTGCAACAGGCGGTGGTCAGCGAGTTCGAACTGGACGACGCATCCGCCGCGTTCCTGGCCCCACTCGATGCAGCGGCCGCGCAGTTCGATGTGCAGCAGCCGCAGGCGACGACTGTCCCGGCCGACGCTGAAACCGCGCAGGCATCTTCCGAACCCGTGTCCAGCGAAGGTACTCAGGCTGCGACCGCCGCTGATGCCGGCATTTTCGGCGGCTTCGGCGACAGCGATATCGACGACGATATCCGCGACGTCTTCCTGGAAGAATTCGACGAAGAACTGGTCAACCTGGGCCAGTTGTTGCCGGTGTGGCGCGCCGCGCCGAACAACCCGGAACACCTGCGCCCGATCCGCCGCGTCTTTCACACCCTGAAGGGCAGTGGGCGCTTGGTCGGTGCCAGCGTGCTCGGCGAGTTCAGCTGGAAAATCGAGAGCATGCTCAACCGCGTGCTCGATAATTCGCGACCGGCCAGCCCGGCGCTCGTGGCGATGGTCGAATTGGCGTACGACGTGCTGCCGCAGTTCAACGCCGCGCTACGCAACCAGGGGCGCATCAACGCCGACCTGCCGGAAATTCAGGCCATTGCCGAGCGCGTTGCGGCAGGCGAAGAGGTCTACTACGTGCCCGCAGCCGCGGCGCCGGTGGCAGACGCCGGCGCGATTCTGGCAGCAACAAGCGTGGTTGCCGCCAGCGGTGGAACGCCGGCTTCGGTGGACAGCGTGCTGCGCGAGATCCTCGAAGCCGAGGTCGCCACCCATCTGGACACGGTAAACGGGTGGCTGCAGGCCAGCCAGGCCGAGCCGCAGTTGCCGACCGAAGAACTGCTGCGCGCCGTGCACACCATGAGTGGCGCGTTCGCGATGACCGACGTGCCGGAAATCACGTTGGTGACGACGCCGGCCGAAAGCTACGTCAAGCGTCTTCTGGCCGCCTCGGTCACACCGTCGGCCGCCGGCTTGGATGCCATTGCCGCCACCGCTGCCGCGATTGCCACCACGGTGACGGCACTACGCGCCGATGCGCCGTTGATTCCCTCGTTTGCACCGTTGACCGAGCGCTTGCGTGCGCTGGTGGACACCTTGCCGGAAGCGCAGTGGCCGCCGCAGGTGTTCCTGGACGAGCTGGACGATGTCGATGCACCCAGCGACACGGTAGACGACAACAATGCCTCGGTCGAACTGACCGGTGCGCAGGATCTGTCGCAGTACCTCGATGCTAGCGCGCTGCCCTTCGACGCGCCCGCACCGGCGCAAGACACCGAAGACACACAGCCGCAGTCGGACGACGCGCCGATTGCCGTGGACGCGTTGGCCGATGCAGAAGCCGAGCACGATTCGGCGCTTGCCGTGGACGCGCCTGCATCGCACACAGTCGACGATCTCGGTCACCTTGCCTCGCACGAACACGTCGATGCGTCTGCCGAATCCGCGCATGCACCGAGCGACGACGCGCTGGTCCCGGCTGTTGTCTCTGCGCAGCTTGCCGATGCGATCAGCACCCATGCCGACACCGTTGCGGTAGAAGAGCCAGCCGACGCAGAAGCCGCGTTGGGCGATGCACAAACGCTGGCTGCGGCCGATGCCGAGCAGGCCACGGACACGCATGCGCAGCACGTGCCGACGCACGACGATCAGGGTGCAGCAGGCGCTGACGACGCGGTCGAGAGCAGCGAAGCACTTGCGTCCGTGTACACAGGCACGGCATTGGCTGAAGACGCTGACGCAACCAACGCGGAAGACTGGACGCCGGGAACCCCGGCGCTGGACAGCGTGCCGACCGACCAGGAAGGCCACGCGGCCGATCAGCTTCGCCACGAACACGCGGACACGCACGAACACGCCGGCGAACAGCCGGCAGACGAAGCGGCGCAGCACGGCGACGCCGCGCTGCCGCATGCTGGGCAGTCGCATACCGGAGAACAGCAGCACGCCGAGGTCGCCGCGCCGCTGGGCGAACACGCAGACATCGAAGCGTACGCGTCGTCGGATCAGCAGGTGGATTCGGGCGAGTCCGCAGCTTCGGACGCGCAGTGGCATGCAGGCGAGCAGGTGCCATCGGAGCAGGACGTCGAATCCAGCGAGCAGCTGCAGACGGACGCGCATTCCGACGAGCACGCTGGCGAAGCCGAACACGCTACGGAACACGAGCGTGCCGAGGCCGAGCATGCGGAAACCGACCACTCTCGAACTGAGCAGGCCAACGCCGAAGTCATGCCCGATCACACCGTCGAATCGGTGCAGGCATTCGAAATGGCGCATGCAGCCGATCAGGTGGAAGAATCGGGCGATCCGCAGTCCGATACCGCACCACAACTGCACGACGCACAGGCTTCAACCTCCGAAGACGCGACGCATGCCGACGCGCATGCAGCGGCCGACGCGATTGCCGCAGCCGAGCACGTCGAGCACGCAGAACACGCAGAACATGAGGAACATGAGGAACATGCGGACGCTAGCGAACACGCCGTTGCCGACCAGTACGCCGACGACTCCGCAGAGCACCGCGCAGCCGCCAGCGATCGCGCCGCAGCCGACCACAGCGCAGCAGAGCCGGAAGACACCAACACCACTGCAGCCTTCAGCGCACCGGTGGAAGAGGCCGCGCCTGTCGAGACGGCGAGCAACGACGCGGGTGCGGCATTCGATATCGGCCCGCTCAACTTCGATCAACTCGACGGCGAGCTGGTCGACATCTTCGTCGAAGAAGGCCGCGACCTGCTGGACCATTGCGATGGCTTGATCGCCCGCATGCGCGAAGTGCCGGAAGACCGCGATGTCCTCAACGGACTGCAGCGCGATCTGCACACGCTCAAGGGCGGTGCGCGCATGGCCGGCATCAACGCCATCGGCGACCTCGGTCACGCGATCGAATCGCTGCTTGAAGCCGTAGCGGCCAACCGGACCGACATCGACCGCGACGACGTGCGTCTGTTCGAGCGCGGCTTTGATCGCCTGCACCAGTTGTTGACCCGCACCGGCAAGCACCGCGCCGTGGCGATGCCGACCGATCTGGTGGAAGCCTTCGAAACCCGTACCCGTGGCCGCAATGCCGCCCCGCCCAGCGACGCCGATGTCCGCGCGATCGCCAAAGTATCGGTGGAACCGGCACCGCTGTCCGCGCCGGTTCCGGTGGAAGGCCAGACCGAAGAAGGCTTCCTGCCGCGCGTGCAGCAGGAGCAGGTACGCGTGCGCGCCGACCTGCTCGACCGTCTGGTCAACCACGCCGGCGAAGTGGCGATCTACCGCTCGCGCCTGGAGCAGCAGTTGGGCGCGTTCCGCGGCGCCATGGGCGAATTGGATCGCACCAATGCCCGTCTGCGCGACCAGTTGCGCCGTCTGGATCTGGAGACCGAAGCGCAGATCGTGGCGCGTTATCAGCGCGAACAGGATCAGGGCGATCGCACCTTCGATCCGCTGGAACTGGACCGCTTTTCCACCCTGCAGCAGCTCAGCCGCGCGCTGAACGAATCGGCGGCCGACTTGGGCGGCTTGCAAGGTGTGCTGGAAGATCTGTCGCGTCAGTACGACGGCTTGCTGCAACAGCAGTCGCGCGTCAGCTCCGAACTGCAGGACGGCCTGATGCGCGCGCGCATGGTGCCGTTCGAGGGCTTGGTGCCGCGGTTGCGTCGTGTGGTGCGTCAGGCGGCCAGCGACACCGGCAAGCAAGTGCACCTGCTGCTGGAAGGCACCCAGGGCGAACTCGATCGCAACGTGCTCGATCGCATGGTCGCGCCGTTGGAACACATGCTGCGCAACTCGGTGGCGCACGGGCTGGAAACGCCCGAGCAACGCCGCGATGCGGGCAAGCCGGAAGAAGGCAGTATCGCGATCCGTCTGCGCCGCGAAGGTTCGGAAATCGTGCTGGAAGTGGCCGACGACGGCGCCGGGTTGGACCGCGAGGCGATCCGTCGCCGCGGCGAACAGCGCGGCTTGATCGAGCCCGGTCAGGAGCTCAGCGATGCCGAACTGGATGGACTGATCTTCGCCTCCGGTTTCAGCACCTCCGAGCAGGTCAGCCAGCTGGCTGGCCGTGGCGTGGGCATGGACGTGGTGCGCAACGAAGTGCGTCAGGTTGGCGGCTCGGTGGACATCCACTCGGTGCGCGGCCAGGGCGTCACCTTCACCTTGCGTCTGCCGCAGACGCTGGCGGTCACCCAGGCGGTGTTCGTGCGCATTGGGGAGACCACGTTCGCAGTGCCGGTGGGTTCGGTCAGCGGTATCGGCCGCATCTCGCGCACCCGTTACGAGTCGGGCGAGGGTGGATATCACTACGCCGGCGAAGAGTACGTGCTGCATGACCTCGGCTCGCTGGTCGGCCAGGCCGCCGCGCGTGCCGATGGCCAGGCGCAAGTGCCGTTGTTGCTGGTGCGTGCGGGCGATCTGCGCGCCGCGGTGGCAATCGATCAGGTGCTGGGCAACCGCGAAATCGTGGTCAAGCCGGTGGGCCTGCAGATCGCGTCGGTGCCCGGTATCTACGGCGCCACCATCACCGGCGATGGCCGCGTGGTGGTGATTCTGGACGTCGCGCCGCTGGTCCGTCGTTACCTCAGCCATCCAGCGCGTCAGACGCTGGAAACGCAGACCGAAGCGCAGCGTCAGGTGCCGTTGGTGATGGTGGTCGACGATTCGCTGACCATGCGCAAAGTCACCGGCCGTGTGCTGGAACGTCACAACCTGGACGTCACCACCGCCCGCGACGGTGTCGAGGCGCTAGAACTGCTCGAAGAGCGCGTGCCCGACCTGATGCTGCTGGATATCGAAATGCCGCGCATGGACGGCTACGAACTGGCGACCGCGATGCGTGCCGACCCGCGCTTCAAGGCGGTGCCGATCGTGATGATCACCTCGCGCAGTGGCGAAAAGCATCGCCAGCGTGCCTTCCAGATCGGCGTGCAGCGTTACCTGGGCAAGCCTTACCAGGAGTTGGATCTGATGCGAAACGTGTATGACCTGCTGGGGATCGCCCGTGTCCGAGACTAATGGCGCAATGGGAACTCCGGTTGCTTTGCTGGGTCGTCCGGGGCAGGCGCGCGAGCGCCTGCGCGAAGCGCTCGTCTTGGCTGGTGCGCAGGTGGTGCTGGAAGACGAGCCATCGGCGGTCGACGTGCAGATGCTGCGCGACGCCGAGCCGGTGGCGGTGCTGGTCGCACTCGAGCCGTTGATCGAAGACGCACTCGAAGCGCTGGAGCCGGCTTTCAACATGCCTGGCGTCACCGTGATCTTCGACGAGGCCGAACTAACGGTGCGTCGCGAGGGCTGGGAAGCGCAGCGTTGGGTGCGCCATCTGGCGGCAAAACTGCACGGCCACGCCGACGTCTTGCCACCGGGCACCGAAAGCGAACCATCGCTGCAGCCCGAGCCGGGTCTGGCGCTGGCCTCGCGCCAGCATTCGGACCTGCAGCTGGATCAACACCTGGAAGCCGCCGCGCATGCGTTCGAAACCGTGCCCAGCGATGCCTTGTGTGCGCGTGCATCCACGCATGACGCTGCGCCAGCCGCTTCGGAAAAGCCGGGTTTGACCCTGAGCGATTCCAGCACCTGGGGCTTGCTGGACGAAGTGACCGTGGTGGTGCGCCCGCGCGCCGAAGCACATGTGTCTTCAGCGGATGTGTCTTCGCTGTCGACCGGCGGATTGTCGCTGGTGGATCTGGAGCACAGCGGCAGCGTCACCGGCGCAGTGTTGGTGATGGCCGGCATCGGCGGGCCCGATGCGATCCGCCGTCTGCTGGCCGCATTGCCGCCGGAATTTCCGCGCGCGGTGCTGGTGCGCATGACCCTGGATGGCGGCCAGTACGGCAACCTGGTGCGGCAGATGGGGCGTGTGTCTGCGCTGCCGGTCGAACTGGGTGAGGCGGGGCAGGTGGTCGTGCCGGGCAAGGTGTATGTGCTCTCCGACGAGGTCGGCGTGCACCAGCATGCTGGCGCGCTGGCATTCGTGTCGCCGGCCGACCCGGCCGGTCTGATCGCTGCGCTGCCGCCGGCCGACAGTGCGGTGCTGATGCTCAGCGGTGCCAACGAGGCGATGGTAGAAGCATCGCTGGCATTGGCGGAGCAGGGCGGCTGGTTGGCCGGCCAATCCATCGACGGCTCTTACGACCCCGCCGCCGCCGCGCGGCTGGCGCGGCAAGGCATTCTGACCGGCGATCCTGCGCAGTTGGCGCAGGCGCTTGCACAGCGTTGGCCGGCATAAGCCGGGCGTTTCCTTTCGAATCGGAATCATGCGATGAGCTACGCCAATAACGACGAAATCCGCGGGGTCCTGATCCAGGCCGGACAGGAGCGTGTGCTGCTGCCGAACGCGACGGTGGCCGAGGTGATGTCGCGCGTGGCGGTCGAACCGCTGCCCGACATGCCGCATTGGGTGGTCGGGCGTATCGACTGGTACGGCTGGAAAGTGCCGCTGCTGTCGTTCGCACGCCTCAGCGGCATGGGTGAAGAGCCCACCGCAGTCAACAACAAGGTCATCGTGTTGAAGGCATTGGGCGGTAATCCGGCGTTGCCGTATTTCGCGCTGCTGAGCGCCTCGTTCCCGCAACTGATTTCGGTGCCGCGCGACGGCCTGCTGGCCGACGCATCGGAAGACGCGTTGCCCGAGGGCGTGCACATGCGCGTGCTGCTGGGCGAGCAAAGCGCTCTGTTGCCGAACCTGGACGCCATCGAAGCGCAGGTCGGTCAGGTGTTTGCGGCAGCTGCTGCCTGAGCGCGGTTGGTGCAGTGACTGTGCTCGCCGACAGGCGAGCGCAGTGGCACAGTGCAGCAGACGCCGGTTGCACTGATTGATCGGTGATGACTGCGTTGGTTGCAGTCGGGTGCTTTAATTCACGCACGGGATGAGGCACTGCGTTTCGGAGATGGCTTGCGGAGCGTGATCTCTATGCATCAGGTGGATGTGCACGTCGCAGAGAGATTGCACGCCTGTTTGAAGCGCGCATGTTGAGCGCGCAGCGGCCATGAGTCTTCCGGTATTTGCGCCGGTGCGGCACGCCGACGGCGTGGTGCTATGCGATCTGGCCGTTGTCGACCCGGCTGCAATGGCCGACTACCACACGCGTAACCGTGCGCACCTGGCCGATGCGATGCCGCTGCGGCCGCCTGTGTTCTACACCGTCGAGGGTTGGCGCCGCCTGTGTATCGCATACCGCAGCGCAGTGCCCGGCGAGCGTGAGTTGCAACTGGTGTTGCTGCAGGGCGAGCAGGTGATCGGCACCACTGGGTTCACCCAGATCCAGCGCGGCGCATTCCAGGCTTGCCACATGGGCTACGGCCTGGACGCCGCGCAGCAGGGGCGTGGCTTGATCCACTGGGCAGCCACGCAAGCAATTGCATTTGCCTTCGGCCCGCTCGGCCTGCATCGGGTGATGGCGCAACACGTTCCGGAGAATCTGCGCAGTGCGCGTGTGCTGAAGCGGCTTGGCTTCCAGATCGAAGGTTATGCGCGGCGCTACCTGCAATTGAACGGCCACTGGCGCGACCATGTGTTGACCAGCAGGTTGCGCGAGGACGACACATCTGGCGAAGGCGCAGTGGATGGTCAGCCCGGTTTAGGGCGCAGCGCCCGAGAGCTCGAGCCGTAATTCATCGGCGGCTAGTGTGGCGTTCCGTTGATAGCTTTACAGAGCCGTTCGATCTTGGCGAGGATCGAGTCAGCGGTCGCAGTCCATTTGAACGGTCGCGGATTTTGATTGTAGTGCTCCACGAAGGCGTTGATCTTGCGCTTTAGGTCAGCCACCGAGTCGAAGGAGCCGCGCCTGATCGCCCGTTGGGTGATCAGGCCGAACCAGCGCTCGACCTGATTGAGCCAGGAGCTGTAGGTCGGCGTGTAA